>WFUI01000078.1 GCA_015485035.1 Mariprofundus sp. | reverse complement strand
GCATCAGTATCTCCCGGCCCTCGGGTCGGGAGCGGATTGAAACTCTAGCGCGACCCCAAGCACCTGCTGCACATTCTGTATCTCCCGGCCCTCGGGTCGGGAGATACCCGGACGTGGTCGTGGTGGTGTGCGCAATCGCCTTGTTTCAATCCGCTCCCGGCCCTCGGGTCGGGAGATACCCCACCCATCCAATGGGTGAAGATAGAAGGATATTCTTACATCTTAGCGCGAACCTATCCACACCTACACATAACAAATCCTCTAAAAGATGCAGTGCTACAAAAAATATAGCGCTGCAATAATCGCGAATCCTGCCTGTTTCCTGCACCGCTTCAGGTTCGCGATAAATACTTCTGTTTGTAAAGAGCAACATCATACAATCAGCGGATCAGAAAAATCACGGTACACATCTTTCCCCAGCGTTTTCACCGCCCCGCTCCTTTCACCATGCAAACGATAAATTCGCAAACTATCCAGCTCCGGATGAATTTCCTTCTCAAAAGCGGCCAGCATGGCATCCATCTGCATCACATTCACAGTGCATTCAAACACGGAGAACTGCACCCGCTGTCCATAATCCTCGCACAGTTTCGCTACCCGCCTCAACCTGCGCCGGCCTGCTTTCGTCTCAGTGTTCACATCATATGTCACCACAATTTGAATCGTCATCGAGGTATAAACGGCTCATAACAATCAGCCTCGCCTCGAATGAATCGCGCTAGCAAACGCGCCTGCACCATTGGTATCAAGCCAACCGGCACAGACTGACCTAGCACAGCATGTTGTATTTCATCCTGCTTTCGCTGTTGCCATGCAGTCACAATCGCTTTTCTTGCATCATCAGACATCTGCACGGAGCCGCCCGGCCTCTCCTCAAAATCTTTCGGCTGAATCTGTTGCCGGTTAATCAGCGTCAGTACCAGCCTATCGGCCAGCAAAGGGCGGAACTCTTCCATCAAATCCAGCGCCAGCGCAGGTCTACCCGGACGCAGTACATGCAAATAGCCCACTTGCGGATCAAGCCCCACACTCTCAATCGCAGAAACGCACTCATTGGTCAGCATTGCATACAAAAATGATAACAGTGCATTGATCCTGTCCCGAGGTGGCCGCCGGTTGCGGCCATGCATGGCAAAATCATCCTGATTCACACGCAGCAATGCATTAAATGCATCGAAATATTCACGTGCCGCCTGCCCCTCGATACCACGCAGCACCTCTGCATCGGCAGCTCCCGGCAACGCCCTTAGCGAACCGGCCAGATTATTGGCTGCCAGTGTTAATCTATCTGCATTTTCCTGATTCAAAGCTTCTCGTGCACCACGCAATAGCACAGCACGGCAGTTCTGTAGCTTCCCGGCCAGTATAGATCGGATCAATTCAAGACCGCGCGCTTCATCATCCAGCAACTGATGCTGAGCGCGACGCAACAAAACATTGCCGGATTGCGGCCCTTCCAGCCGCGCCTTGAATCGCCCCTGTTGCGTCAGCATCACCACACTGCGCCCATCTTCAGCGCATCGGTGTAATGCAAATGGACTAACCATCACATTGCCAAATAACACAATCCCGCCAATATGGTGCATAGGCACTCGCAGCCTGGTCTGCTTCTCAACTTCCAGCTTCAGCGTCTCCCGTTCCAGATGCAGGTAGGAACCTTGCGTCATGACAAACAGCGTATTCATCAACTGGCGCAATTCACACTTCCAGCGGATCGAACAAGTTCAATCCAACTTTTTGCACATCAGGCATGCAAATATCCTGCAAGGAACATTGCTCACAATGCTTACCGAATTCCGGCTTTGGTACGGTTTGGCTTGCATTCATAGCTCGCACCGATTGCACTGTTTCGATCAACTTCAGACGCAAACCATCATCCAAAGCTACTTTGCGCCGCCGCCTGCTTTTGACATGATAAATTGCGCCCTCTGCAATCGACACATCCAGCATTTCTTCCAGACAGATGGCCTGAGCGCATAGTTGGATATCATCATGCAGCCCTTTCTTGCGCGGCCCGTGTTTATATTCAACCGGATAAACCGAGCCATCAGCATGAAACTCAACCACATCGCATTTGCCCGTTAGCCCCAGTTTCTCTGACCAGACCGGCAAGGCACGTTCAATACGCACCCCCGCTTTAAGTTCATATTCCGGCACATCAACGCGATCATGCTCACGCCGCCCCTTTTGGGTATGCAGATTCTCACTCCACACCTGTGCCACATGAATCAGCCCGCACTGGCGCGGGCAATAGATATAATGCTGAAGCGCTGAGATTGAAATAGCTTGATTGGCTTCCATCAGCGACATCAACAGTGAACCAACACATTCATAAAAGCCGCGATACCGCCCGTTGGGGATCGCGACGACAATCGAGCACTGCATGCACAAGCACCGTCTGACCATCAACAGTATAATACACAGCAAAAGGAAAACGGCTGGCTGGCATCCTGTGGTATTTTTCGAACACTACCCGATGGACACCCGCATGAATCAGTAATCCATCAATATCGGCGAACAACGAGTTCTGAAAATACGAGCCCAACCCTTCACATTGATCCTCATAAAATTGAATACCCGCAAGCAGATCTTCCTCAGCCGGATCCAGAATTTTTATTTGCATGTGCGCTGGCGAATCCTCTCCTTCGCCTCATTCCAGTCTGAAGACGTGCTGCCCTCGCGGGCCTCCAGTACTTCCTTATGCCATAAAGGTGATTCATAATCAGCCTGCTCCGATAAATCGCGCCACAAAGCCTCCATAGTCGATACTTTTTCCTGTGTCGTCATTTCATCCAACGGCAATAAAACCTGCATAACCAACCTCCTATATTTCCGCCATCACACTATGCACGGGTACAGATTCAATTTCCCCGCGTTCATAAGCATCGATACGGCTTTCAGCCTCTTCAGCCCAAAGAACATCAATCGCCTTATCAGGCTTATCCAGGCTGGCCAGCAATTCATCCACCAATTCAGCTCGTTTGGGTGCCTCCAGTGATAGCGCATCTTTCAGTAAATTCGCTGGTACAGCCATATCACACCTCCAAAATTGAAACTCCGTTCGACAGATTATCGGAATCTACACTGACAGTATAATCACCAAAGCTACGCGGTGCAGTCACGCCATCTTTCAATTCCGCCTGTACCCGTTCAAACAATGCATGTGCCGGAGCATTGCCCATATTGGACTCATGTTTGAACACAACCAGTTTGCGCGTAGACATCAAGCCACGAGCAGCAGAACGATCATGCTCGAACATATTGTTCAATGATTCCCATAACAGCGACAGATCATCTTCTGAAAACCCGGTCTGACCAGCCAGTGGGGCTGATACGAAACCGTGCGCACAATAAAGGCCATACGGCACAGTGAATTTCCGACCCATTGTACGATTATCACCATCTTGTTTTTCTGCTTCTGCTTCGGTCGCAACGGCCATACGCGTAATCGAATGCTCCAATGTCACAACCGGATCAACACTGCGGGCAAAGGTTAGCTGAATTGGCCCGCGTACCTGTCCACAGTTCACGCCGGTAGACATCACCGCGCCAAAGGTGCGAACATCGTAGAAGTTTGCACACATCCAGTTACGGGCATCATTATTCACGCCTTTTCCTTTTGACTTGGTGTGACCTTTTTTATCTATCTCAAGTTCATCTTCTGCACCGACTTCGATATAGCCTCTTGCATGCTGACTATTCAGCACAGCTTTCTCTTTCACATAAATATCATACGGTGGTTGTTCGCTATATTTCAAGCCCACATAGTTGCGAATTTTGCGCTTAAGACACACATCAGTGACCAACCCTTTGCCTGTTTCAGCATCCACGCGCGGCAGGTTGCCCGCATCGGGGTCGCCATTCGGATTTCCGTCCTGCACATCGAATAGCAGCACAAAGTCATATCTGTTCTGAATTGCATTACTCATGGTTCATCTCCTTGGTTTCTGATGTAGTAAAAAAATCCTGACGTTGGTGATAGTAACCGATTGCAAACCGCCCCTGATCAGCAATTGGTAAATGGGCGGGGAAATCCTGAATCTCGGCCATAATCTCACCAATTAACCGCTCGATATTCACCGCCCGCCCCTTGTGTAACTTGGCAATATGGTGCTTACTTAATTTTAACAAGGTGGAAAAAACCGTCACTGGAGAACTGGATGCCGCCCCGTAATAACGATCCCGAATCGTTGCATTTAAACCAGGACTGGCTTCCTCCTGTACTTTCTCCAGCACAGCAAATAAACGACCGAGCCGATAACCAATATTATTATTTTGTTCATCTAGTGCCACGTTGAGTTCCTCCTTTCTTTCTGAATTTGAGTAGCGTATTGAACGGTTAATACATGCCTTGATAAGAGCAGCACGGGAGTAACTAACATATTGCTCTGCCTTGACACGACGAATAGCCGCGCCAAGTAATGTTTGTGGGTATGGCCGCCCTTCAATAATAGAGCGCATCACATCGCCAGCCAGATTCGGCGGGATATTTTCCGCCTTGCCCAAACTCGCAGT
>WFUI01000077.1 GCA_015485035.1 Mariprofundus sp. | reverse complement strand
GTAATTCAAGACGAGGTGGATGGTAACGCAGCCGATGGCACAGCGGCATCAACCGCGAATCAGATCATGTGCGTGAGTGGTTGATGTTATGCCATATGTCCACAGGCCTGCTACATGTAATATTGCTTTTCTGCAATGCTGTGTAAGCAGAGGTAAAACGGATTTTTTGGCCAGGCATTTCCTTAATGCATTGTTTCTATATTGAACAGAACCACCGTTTTACGATGTGAAATAGAAAAGCAGCAGCAGGTTGGTGATTATCAGAATGATAGAAAGTCCACGCCAGAAGCTGACAGGATCGCGTTCAAGAAGAGGCGCATGGGATTTCATCAGTGCCGGGTTGGGGTTGGTCAGGTCGCCAAGGAATTCAGACATTACTTCGTACCGTTTTTCGGGGTCCGGGTTGACGGCTTTCTGGATGGCACCATCCATCCAGATCGGCACATTGAGATTATATTTTCGTACGGAGATATAATCGTAGCTTTTCCTGCGTGCGGTCTTGTCCTGTTCAGCGTATGGATAATGTCCGCCCGATAATATTTTATACACGGTGACGCCGAGTGAGAACAGGTCGCTTTTTGGCGTGCCCTCATAGCCATCGAATAGTTCCGGCGCGATATAGTTGGCGGTGCCTTCAATATGCTGCTGTTCAACCGGCGTGTGAATTTCCTGTAGCCCGGCCACCTGGGTGGAGCCGAAATCGATGATTTTGATGATGCCGTGTTTGTCGATCATAATATTTTCAGGCTTGATGTCCTGATGTACCATTTCCCTGCGGTGAAAGGCTCTTAAGCCTTTGATTATCTGGTCAACAATACGGCGTACTTCATCCAGATCCGGTTCGGGGTTATCCAGTATCCACTGTGCCAGTGAGCTGCCTTCAAGGAATTCAGTAACATAGTAAATACAACTGCGCTTGCGTTTGAGATGGTGAACCTTGAACACATGCGGGCTATCGATGCGCCGCCCAACCCAGACTTCGTGCAGAAATTTATCAATATAAGCCGGATCATCCTCAAAATTCACCGAGGGTGTTTTGATGACCACGGTTTCACCGCTATCGATATCTTCGGCCAGATAGACCTGGATGGTCACGCTGGTGTGTAACTCTTTAATGATTCGATAACCATCGAGAATCATGCCGGCATCCAGTGGCGGCGGGAAAGGGAGTTCGGTCAGCTGTCGATAATATTCCTCTTCATTCTGATTGGGTAGTTGGATGATATGAATGATCTGGCAGGTCACATTATCATTGCTGCCGGCTGCAAGAGCGGCATCGACAACGGCGGCAGCGGCGCTTTCGACATCGGATGCCAGCGCCAGTGTTTTGATTTGTTCATCATCGAGAAACTCGTGGACGCCATCGGTACTGAGTAGAAAAATATCGTCAACTTCCACGCTGTGTTTGGCGTAATCAAAATTCACTTCGTGTTCGCCGCCCATGGCTCGAGCCAGAAAGGCTTTCTGACGGTCGATAACCAGATGATGATCTTTAGTCAGGCAGGTGATTTTGCCTTTGCGGATGCGATACAGGCGTGAATCACCGACATGGAAGACGTGCGCCGTGGTTGATTTCAGCACCAGTGCAACCAGCGTGGAAGCCAGACTCAATTCAGACTGGTAGCGCTTTTGCCCCTGACTGTATAACCATGAATTCAGGGAGCGGATAATCCGATCTCCGGCAGTTTCCACACTCCATGATTGCGGCGTGCTCATATAATCGCTGATAAAACCCTGCACGCAATATTCACTGGCTTCCTTGCCCGCCTCGCTGGAGCCGACACCATCGGCGGTGACAGCTACCATGCCCTTGTGTGTCAGTTCCATGCCTTCGGGAATGCGGATGCCGCAGCAGTCCTCATTTTGCGCCTTGATGCCTGCCCGGGAGCATTGGCCTGCTTCAACAATCAGTTTGTTGGTCATAAGAGTTATTTAGCCACAGGTGAACGCAGATACCCCAGGGTACTCTCTCTGCCGCAAGCGACATTCACCTTGTGAACACAGATATTTATCATTTGGATTTCCTCATCGTACTCTGTGGTGCATGCTTTTGACCCTATGTTCACATCAATGGATCTCAATCCGTTCTATGGTACCGTCCGGAAGCATTTCAATCATCACGCCTTTGGGTTCATCCAGCAGCATGGAGCAAACAGCAGCAAAGGCAATGCCGCCTGCAATGACCATGAAAAACACATCAGCGGGCACCAGCGAAAAGACAGTCAGGAATACCACTGCGCCAATATTGCCGTATGCGCCGACCATACCGGCAATCTGGCCGGTTAAACGCCG
>WFUI01000076.1 GCA_015485035.1 Mariprofundus sp. | reverse complement strand
TACTGCATGGTGATTTATGGGGTGGCAACCGTGCCTTTGATGCAACAGGGCAACCGGTTATTTTCGACCCGGCGGTTTATTACGGCGATCGTGAAGCCGATATTGCCATGACAGAGCTGTTTGGCGGGTTTGGTGCGGATTTCTATGCCGCATACCGGGAAGCTTGGCCGCTGGATGCCGGATATTCAGTGCGCAAGACTTTGTATAATCTCTATCATATTCTTAATCACGCCAATCTCTTTGGCGGCGGTTACGCATCCCAGGCCGAGAATATGATTGATCAGTTGCTTGCCGAGATTTGATTATTGAACTGCCTGGATTTGGCCAAACTCGGTCATTCGTAAAGTGTAGGTATTATAATCCGTCTAGAGGATTGTTGGCGATTCAATAGGGGGGGGGATTTGCAGAACATCGACTAATTGTTGTAGTTTTGGTTGTGAACTCCACCGTTTAAAGGCTCTTTTTGTTCTATCAAATTGCATATTGATTGGTGCCAGTAATTCCGCGACAGACTCTTCTTTCCATGTTCTTCTTGATTTCACTTCGGCTTCAATTTTAGTCAAAAAACCTTTAAAAACCAGCCCAATTACCGCTGATATTACAGTAGCACTGATGAGGGGTGTTGTTATCAATTCGGATATAGATGTGCCTTCAAACATGGTATTACCTCTGTTTTGTAATAGCTAACTTATTAATGAGTATATGTATCTTTTTATCTGGCTATTCATCTGGATCCCCTGCCCGTAAGTGATGAACACGAGTTTAGACTGGGGCTGAACGAATGGAAAGGGGTCTTGTTTCGTACATTTTCACCTTCCTTGATTCTTCGACTCACAGCAGAATGATGTAAACTAACAAAATTAGCAATCTCTTGTATTGCGTTGCATATTTACGACAGGTTTTTCTTATCCAGTCGCGTTGGTCTATATTCGACTGAGCGGTTTCAGATAGGGGCTAGTGCCTAAGCGGCTTTTTTGCATGGGGAAATACCTGGTTTGATTCTTCGGAAAACCAACGAAACAGTTATCTTTGTTCCCGTGAAGGCGGGCTGGGTTTGCAGGTAATAATCCCGGGTAAAGGTGCAAGGTTCAGCCTTTGGGGTGAAGCTGTTACACTGCCGCAAAATTCCCCGGCGGGTAGCATGGACGCTGACCGACTGCCGATAAAAAGGATCAAGCATGAACGAACATGAAATACTGGCGATGTATGAAGATGCAGGGGCCTTGTTGAACGGACATTTCATTCTTTCCAGTGGTCGCCATTCGGCCCGCTATTTGCAATCGGCGCTGGTGCTGATGAATATTGACCATGCAACGAAATTGGCTCAGGAATTGATTGGCAAAGTGGATGATGCCGGTCAAATTGATCTGGTGGTTGCGCCGGCTATTGGTGGTTTGGTCATTGGTCAGGAAGTAGCCAGGCTGATGAAAAAACCGTTTATGTTTACCGAACGGAAAGAGGGCGAAATGCAGTTGCGGCGCGGTTTTTCGATTCCCGACGGAAGCAGAATTCTGGTGGTGGAAGATGTGATTACGACCGGAGGCTCGGTGTGCGAATGTATGGCTGTGGTGCGCCAGCATGGCGGCAATCCGGTGCAGGTGCTGGCCGTAGTGGATCGGGCTCCTGGCGAGATGGATCGTTTCGATGTGCCGTATGCCACGGCGATCGAGTTGAATGTGGAGACCTACGCTGCCGATGATTGCCCGATTTGCCGCGAAGGCCTGTTGCCTGCGGTCAAGCCCGGCAGCCGTGGCGCGGCATAACAAGGCACGTTGCTAAAAGCGAGCCATCAGGTGAATGGCGGGCACAGCTGCTTTGGTATTAATGATTGTATTGTGACAGAGACCACGGAGTGGCAAATATGCGCTCCATAGCGTTTCAGTTTGAATAATGAGGAGTTTGGATGAGTGAACCAGTACTTCGCTGTTTCCCGTTTGGGGGCGTTGGCGAATTCGGTAAAAACATGATGGTGTATGCGCTTGATGATGATGCGGTCATTGTCGATTGCGGCATGGGATTTCCTGAACCGGGCCAGCATGGTGTGGATGTGGTGGTGCCGGATATCTCGGCTCTGGATGAACTGGGGCTGAATATCCATGCCCTGTTACTGACCCATGGCCATGAAGATCATATCGGCGGATTGCCGCATCTGTTGCCGAAACTGAAATTGCCGGTGTATGGCACGGAAGTGACGCTGGCGCTGGTTCGCAACAAGTTGACTGAACGCGGCTACAAGGGTGATTTGAGGGCCTTGCCCGAGAATGGCGACAGTGTGAAGGTGGGGCCGTTCAAGGTAGAAGGTGTGCCGGTGACACATTCGATTATGGATGCCGTGTCGATTGCGATTCATACCGTGCTCGGTGTGATTATTCATACCGGGGATTTCAAGCTTGATCCGGCTCCGATTGATGGCAGAACAACAGCTATCCACCGTTTCTCACAACTGGGTGATGAAGGCGTGCTTTTGCTGGCTTCGGATTCCACCAATGCCACGCGCCCCGGCAGTGGCCCGTCCGAGCGTGTTGTGGGGCCGGCTCTGAAGCAGGCCGTGAGCCAGTGTAAGGGCAAGGTGGTGGTGACCACATTTGCTTCCAACATGTTCCGCATCCAGCAGATTGTGGATGCAGCGGTGGCCTGTGGACGCAAGGTGGCGGTGGCCGGACGCAGCCTGGAACGCAATATGGATATCACTCACACATTGAACCGGCTGAATGTGCCGGCCGGCACCATGGTCGATATCAAACAGTGCGGACATGTTCCCGACCATGAGCTGCTGATTATTGCCACCGGTTCTCAGGGTGAATCACGGGCGGCGCTGGCTCGTCTGGCGCAGGGGCGGTTCAAGGGTGTTACAATCGGGGAAGGGGATCTGGTGATCTTTTCATCCAGTAATATTCCGGGCAACGAACGCATTATCGCCGGCCTGTATAATCATATTTATCGCCGCGGCGCACGTGTGATGCACGCCCGTCAGGCACCATTGCATGTATCCGGTCATGCCCAGGCGCATGAGTTGAAAATGATGATGCAGCTGACCCGTCCGAAATTCTTCTACCCGGTACACGGAGAGTACAGAAATCTGATTGAACATCGCGATCTGGCCATAGCGTCCGGTATTCCTTTTGAGAAGACGATTATTGCAGAAAATGGCCACTGCGTGGAAGTGGATCATAACACCATTCAGGCCGGGCCGGAGTTTCATTCCGGTGCGGTCTTTGTCGATGGCGATGTTCGTGATGAAATCGATGGTATTGTACTGCGTGATCGCAGGGCATTGGCCGAAGACGGCATGATTTCCGCCACGGTGCTGGTAAGTCAGCATGAGGGCACACTTCTCAATGCGCCGGAACTGGTGGCGCGCGGTGTATTGCATGAGTCTGCCAGTGACGAGGTGTTGGCCAGAGCTGCTGCTGCGCTACAGCAATTCCTTGAAAATATGGATCTGGAATTGCTGGCCGATCTGGATGCAACCCGGGAAGAGGTTCGTCTGTTTCTGCGTCGCTGGTGTCGCAAACATATTGGTCGACGTCCCATGGTGCTGCCTGTTGTGGTGGCGGTTTAAAAAGAGGTTCTGATGGAAGTTCGTATGCTTGCCCGTGAGGCGCTGGCGTTATTGGTTGGCGGCGTGTCACTGATGCTCATGCTGGCGATGTTCAGTTTTACGCCTGCCGATCCGTCTCTGAATAATGAAACCGGGACGGCGGCCACGAATCTGGCCGGTATTGCCGGTGCCTATGCGGCTGATTTTTTCTATCAGTTGTTCGGCTATGCCGGGTGGTTGTGGATTGTGCTGATAAGTGCACTGGCTGTGCGCATCGCATGGGGTAAATCTCCATATCTGGGTAGCTGGACATCATTGTTCTGGTTGCCGGTGGTATTGGCTATGGCCGCTATTCTTCAGGCTCACATGCCTTCAGGCTCCATGCTGGATGTACTGGATTTGCCGGCCGGCACAGGTGGTGCTCTGGGTGCAATGCTGGCTCAGGCGCTTTCTCTGCCTCTGGGTGATATTGGCCGCGATATATTGCTGCTAACACTGGGGCTGAGTGCTCTGGTGGCGGCTTCACACTGGTCGCTGTTGAAATTGCTGCGGCAATGTTATGGCGGATTGAAGCTGGCAACGGCATGGCTTGGCGGCGTTGTCAGGAATGTTTTTTCAAAAGCATCGGATCGCAAAGAGCGTATCGAAGCGCGTGAAACCCGCAAAAAGATTCGCAAGAAGAGGCCAACGCATATTGCTGAATCGGAAGCGGAGGTTGCCAGTCCGGCCAAGGTAACCGTTTCGCGCCGGGCCAAACAGGAGCAGCAGACAGAACTTGCGTTCAAGGAGCAATCCTCCTCAGGATTCAAACTGCCATCGCTGAATATATTCAGTCGCGGCGAAGGAAGACAACGCGAGCATGATCCCGCTGCACTGCAGGCTATAGCCCGTATGCTGGAGAAAAAACTGCTGGATTACCGGGTCGAAGGGCAGGTTGTTGCAGTGCAACCGGGCCCGGTGGTGACCCAGTTTGAACTGGAACCGGCACCCGGTACCAAAATAAACCGTATTGTTGCCTTGCAGGATGATCTGGCGCGTTCCATGTCGGCTATCAGCGTGCGTGTCGCCGGCAATATTCCGGGCAAGAATGTGATTGGCATTGAAATTCCCAACGAATCGCGTGAAATGGTGGTCTTGCATCAGGTGCTGTCGAGCAGGGAGTTTTCCAACAAGCGTCTGAGCCTGCCGCTGGCGCTTGGTGTGGATATTTCCGGTCAGCCGGTGGTGACCGATCTGGCCAAGATGCCGCATTTACTGGTGGCAGGTACGACAGGCTCCGGTAAATCGGTTGCTGTGAACACCATGATCTGCTCGATTCTGATGACCAGGTCGCCGCAGGATTTGCGACTGATTCTGGTTGATCCGAAGATGCTGGAATTGTCGATGTATGACGATATTCCTCATCTGCTGGTGCCGGTGGTGACCAATCCGCACAAGGCGGCGAAGGCTCTGAACTGGGCGGTTTATGAGATGGAGCGCCGCTATCAGCTGATGAGCGAAGCCAGAGTGCGTAATCTCGAAGGTTATAACAAGGCGGCTGAAAAGCAGGAGGGTGCCGAGCGCCTGCCGCAGATTGTGATTGTTATTGATGAGCTGGCTGATCTGATGATGGTGGCCGGTAAAGAGGTGGAGCAGGCTATTTGCAGAATTGCCCAGAAGGCGAGGGCGGCCGGATTGCATCTGATTCTGGCTACCCAGCGCCCCAGTGTCGATGTCATTACCGGTTTGATCAAGGCGAACCTGCCGAGCCGGTTGTCTTTTCAGGTATCGTCCAAAATCGATTCGCGCACGATTCTCGATCAGATGGGTGCCGAGCAGTTGCTGGGCATGGGCGACAGCCTGTTTCTCAGTGGTGGCCGTGAGTTGAAGCGGGTGCATTGCGCCTTTGTGTCCGATGCCGAGGTGGTTGATCTGGTGGAACATCTCAAGAGCCAGGGTGAACCGGATTATCGTGAAGAGGTGTTTGAAGCCCCGTCTGCCGCAGATGCCGCTGCAGGTTCAGGGCCGGGTGGTGATGAGCATGACGAAAAATATGATGAGGCAGCGGCTCTGATTATCGAAAAAGGGCAATGCTCTGTCTCGATGGTGCAGCGCTATCTGCGTATCGGTTATAACCGCGCCAGCCGTCTGGTTGAACAAATGGAACGTGAAGGTCTGGTGAGTGCGCCCGGTTCAGGTGGTATTCGCAAGGTGATGGCACGTTCAGAACAGGCTGGCGGCGGGGTGATCGAATGATATTGCGCATGTTTGTTTTATCGGTTGCCATGGGTTTGTTTACAGCTTCTGCCACGGCGACAACACTCAAGCAGGATCGACAGGCCGATGGGCTCCACACCCAAAGTACATTTTTTGATAACAGTATCAGGCGCTTATCGAAACTGAAGGGTTTTTCCTGTCGTTTTGATCAGTTGATGGTATTCAGCGACGGTGGTGATGAACACTATTCGGGTACGCTGGCGATATTAAAGCCGAAACGATTCCGCTGGCAGTATCAGAAACCCTATGAGCAGCTCTATATCGGCGATGGTCAGACCATCTGGCATTATGAGCCCGATTTGATGCAGGCGGAGCGTTTGAGTAATCTGGAATCTGTCGATCCGGCTGTTATGCGTCTGCTGAACGGACAAATCAAACCATCAGAAATCAGGATGCTGAAGCAGGGGTATGATAAAACACTGGATATCAGCCGCTTTCAGGTATCGATTGAAGAGTCACCCAGGGTGTGGCTGGGTTTCTCAAAACATGGTGATCTGATTTATATCGAGCGTCAGGATATGCTGGGAAATCGCAATCAGATGTACCTGTCCGAATGCTCTTACGTTGCACCTGCGGAAAAACTATTTAGTTTTACGCCACCTGCTGATGTGGATGTGCTGGATATGCGTTCGGCCGCTCAGTGAATAAGGATACCCTATGAAACGAATTGTCATATTTTTACTTGTGTTTTTGAGCGCAGGCGCAGTCGCACAGGCCGGAGGTTTTGACCAGCCCAATCAGTCCGCCAGTGCTGCTGGTGTAGCCAATGCGTTTGTGGCAACGGCCAGTGATGCATCGGCATTGATTTACAACCCTGCCGGCATTGCCTGGCAATCAGGTGTTTCTGTGATGGCCAGCGGCCGTCTTGATTACCGCGACTCGTCCGTAGTAACACCGTTGTTCAACGCCCCCAATAACGGCACGGAACCTTTTACCGGTTCGATTTATGCAAGCTGGGCTCCCGTGGACAGCAGACTGGCTGCCGGTTTCGGTTTTTCTCCCCTGTATATTGCCAATAATGACTGGGGCTTAGCCTTTCCTGCCGGCAGCGGTATCACCAAGTTAACAGTGGATCATAGCACGTTTGATGCTGTTTATGCTGTGAACAGTGATCTGGCCGTAGGGCTTGGTGGCGACTGGTATATTACCCGGGCGACCATGACTCAGGGCACTCAATCCTTTCAGGGGAACAGTTTTACTTCTTTCGGCGGCCATGCTTCATTGATGTGGAAGCCGATGCCTGCATGGTCTGTCGGTGCGATGTTCCGTTCGGGAGCTCAGGTCAATATGTCCGGCCAGGCCAGTGACACACTGTCGTTTAAACTGCCGGACTATGTCAGTGCCGGTATTGCGCATGATTTTGCTGATGTCTGGCGTCTGGAAACAGATGTGAAATGGACGCGCTGGTCTGCCCTGAAGGATATGAATATTATCAGAGCCGGTTTGATTTCACAGCCGAACACATTGAATTTACGCGATACACTGACTGTCATGGCCGGGCTGAGCTGGACCTGGCGTGAGAATACCGAGTTTCGTGTCGGTTATGCCTATGAACAGGCTGCGAATCGCAGTCAGAATTTCAGTCCTTTGATTGCAGATCAGGATGGTCACAGAATCAGTATTGGTGCCGGCGGGGATCTGTTCGGATTTCATATGGATGTTGCTTACCAGTATGTTTATTACAGCAAGAAAACGGCTACCGGCGCATTTGCCGGTGTTTATCGTGATCGCAGGCAGAGCCTGATGATGTCGGTTTCCAACACATTCGATTAGTGTGAACAGGCCCTCGATGTGATAAAACCGGAGTGAGCAGACAGGTTTCTTTACTGGAGCCAGCGGCAGCTGATGTGGATGAACCGCTGGCCAGTCGCATGCGTCCGCGCAGCCTGGAGGATATTGCCGGTCAACAGGATTTAACCCGGCCGAATTCATGGTTTGCGAGCATGATCAATGAGGGGCGCAGTTGCTCCTGCATATTCTGGGGGCCACCGGGTGTCGGCAAAACCACGCTGGCAACACTGATGGCCGATGCCGCTGTGTTGCCGTTTGCTCACCTCTCTGCTGTATCAGCAGGCAAGGCGGAGATTCAGGCGATCGTCAAACAAGCCCGGGATGAAAGGCGCACGTGGCTGCTGTTCCTGGATGAGATTCACCGTTTTAATAAAGCACAACAGGATGTTTTGCTGCCGTATATTGAGGATGGTACGCTCGTTCTGGTTGGTGCAACGACTGAAAACCCCTCATTTTCATTGAATAATGCGTTGTTATCGCGTTGTCGTGTGGTCGTTCTCAAGGCATTGGATACAATGGATATCACATCGATTCTGATGCGTGCCTGCCGGTATCTTCAACAACTTTCTCCTGCTTTTGATATTGAATCCGATGCCTTGAAAGAACTGGCGGCCAATGCCGATGGTGATGCCCGATATGGTCTGAACGCACTGGAATCATTATTTAACACTGATGCGAAACGATGCTGGAAAAAGAGGGATGCACTGTCCCAGAGTTTTCGTCGGGCGGCACGCTATGATCGTGACGGCGATAGCCATTACGATCTGATTTCGGCTTTGCACAAGTGTATTCGGGATTCAGATGTCGATGCAGCATTATATTGGCTGGCGCGTATGCTGGAGGCGGGTGAGCAGCCGTTATATATTGCACGTCGTTTGATCAGAATAGCGACAGAAGATATCGGGCTGGCTGATCCAAAGGCACTGAATATAGTGCTGGATGCGCATCGTATGTATGAAATTCTCGGTTCGCCGGAAGGAGAGCAGGGCTTGTTTGAGGCGGTCATATATCTGGCTCTGGCCCCCAAAAGCAATGCGGCATATATGGCTGAGAAAGCCGCACGCAAACTGGCCGGGAAGACGCAACAAAGTGAGGTTCCTGTGCACCTGCGTAATGCTCCAACCAGTCTGATGAAACAGTTGGGTCATGGTGCGGGTTATCAGTATGCGCATAACAGCAAGGATGCCATTGTCGAACAGCAGCATTTTCCCGATGGCGTGGCATTGTCACAACTGTATTCACCCAATGAACGCGGTTTTGAACGCTCGCTAAAGGAACGCATGGATTGGCTGGATGAACGCAGGGCAAGATTGAGGAAAACATCATGATTCGACAACTTGCAGCGGTAGCAATCGGGGGAGCGGCAGGTGCTGTCTTACGCTGGCTGGTTGCATCCGGGGTACAAAAAATGGCCGGTGGCGCTTTCCCATGGGGTACATTTGCAGTGAATGCGCTGGGCAGTTTCCTGCTCGGTTTTCTCTTTGTCTGGTTGATTGAACGTTCCACAGCCAGCGAGCTGGTAAGGCTGGCCATCACCGTTGGTTTTCTCGGCGCATTTACCACCTTTTCAACCTATTCACTTGAATCAGTCCGGTTGTTACAGGAAGGTGCCTTTTCTCTGGCCTTTGGCAATATTATTGGTCAGGTAATGCTCTGCCTGCTGCTCACATGGCTTGGCATACAGCTCGCCAGAATTTTATAAGGGCTTATTGCATGGCGACAATTTATTATGAAAAGATATTTTAAAACAAATAGTTATTAGGATTATATAATGTGTTACATTAAATTATTTCTGCTGATGTTTACTTCGGCATCTTGCCTGCAAGAGCGAAGCGGTACACATTAAAGCCATGAAATACC
>WFUI01000075.1 GCA_015485035.1 Mariprofundus sp. | reverse complement strand
TACCGATCGCACCGGAGCCGATTACCAGCAGTTTCTTCGGCAATGCTTTGGGAGCAAGCGCCTGTTTGTAGGTGATAATCACTTCGTTATCGACATCCATGCCCGGGAATGCGCGTGCACGCGCACCGGTGGCGACAATCACATGTTTGGCGGTAACCTGCTTCTCATTTCCTTCGCCATCCTTGACCATCAGTCTGTTGCCGGATTCGAATGAGGCAAAACCTTCGATATGCTCCACTTTGTTCTTCTTGAACAAAAACCCGATGCCGTTATTCAGTTTGGCGGAAATTGCACGCGAACGGGCGACAGCTTTTTCAAGATCGGGATTGGCTTCACTGACGCCCAGTCCCAGCGTATCCCCGCTGTGCTGGATAATATTGATGACTTCGGCGGTGCGTAATAACGCCTTGGTGGGGATACAACCCCAGTTCAGACAGATGCCACCCAGATGGGTGGATTCAATACAGGCCACTTTCAAGCCCAGTTGTGCTGCACGTATGGCTGCCACATAACCGCCGGGTCCGGCCCCGATGACGACGACATCATACTCACCATCGGCATTGAACAGACCGGACGGTTTCAGATTCAGTTCGGCTTCTTCTTCAATCGCGGTTTCCGCATCATGTACGGCATGGCCGATTTCAGCCGCAGCCTGAGCTTCCGGAGCAGTTTCTGCAGCCAGCGTCGCCGCTTCTTCTGCCGGCGTATCTGTCTCAGCTTCGGCCAGCATTTCAACACCGGAACTTTGCGGCATATAATCAGCCGGTACGTCTTCACCATCTTCGGCAATCACGGCAATAGCCGCACCAACCGGTACAATGGTGCCTTCCGGCGCAAT
This sequence comes from Mariprofundus sp., assembly GCA_015485035.1. GTDB lineage: Bacteria > Pseudomonadota > Zetaproteobacteria > Mariprofundales > Mariprofundaceae > Mariprofundus. The sequence continues at coordinate 6,466 of WFUI01000075.1, read as the reverse complement.
GATTTTGTGCAGGATGCCTTCATCCACAACTTCCATTTCCATCGTGGCCTTGTCGGTTTCCACTTCAGCCATTACATCACCGGAAACCAGTTCATCGCCCTCTTTTTTCAACCAGCGGGCAATTTTCCCTTCCGTCATGGTCGGTGATAACTGAGTCATAAATACATCAATCGGCATGTCTAAACCTCAAAAAATAATGAACCACAGAGACACTAAGGCACAAAGGAAACCGAAGCATGTTTTTTCCTGGTTTCTTTGTATCTCCGTGGCGGGAAATCAGATCAGCGTGCCGGCAGGGCACTCAATATGTTTCTTCAGGGCAGCGAGGAACTCGGCACCAACCGCACCATCGACGACGCGATGATCGCAGGACAGCGTCAATGTCATCATCTTCTTCACAACGACACTACCATTCTCGACAATCGCTCGTTCATCGGTGCCGCCCACTGCCAGAATGGCACCTTCGGGCGGATTGACGATGGCTGCGAACTGTTTAACGCCGTACATGCCCAGATTGGAAATCGAGAATGTACCGCCTGAATATTCTTCCGGCTTCAGTTCGCCGGCACGGGCGCGACCGGCCAGCTCCTTCACTTCGGCGGAGATGTCGGTGATACCCTTCTGCTCGGCAAAGCGGATCACCGGCGTAATCAAACCGCCTTCAATGGCCACAGCCACCGAGATATGTGCATGTTTGTGCATCAGTGTATCGCTATCGGTCCAGCTGGCATTGGCGGCCGGCACGTCGGTCAAGGCCTTGGCAACTGCCTTGATAATGAAATCATTCACACTCAAACGGAATGCGCCGTCAGCCGCTTCATTGAGCTGGGCACGCAGATCCATCAATCGATCCATGGCAACATCCACACTCAGGTAGAAATGCGGCACATGCTGCTTGGATTCAGATAAGCGGCGGGCAATCGCCTTGCGCATCATGGAGTTTTCCACACGATCGAATTCATCGGCATGGTATGGCAACGGGCCTTGTGGCAACGGGCGTGCCGGCGGCGGTGTTACTGCCGCAGTGGAACCACCCAGACTGATACCTCGTCTGGAAGCGTTTTCAATATCGGCTTTCACAATGCGCCCGTTCGGGCCAGTACCCTGAATGGCGGCAAGATTGATGCCTTTTTGTTTGGCCAGGCGGCGTGCCAGCGGGCTGGCCTTGATGCGCCCTGTTCTGGCGACCGGAGCCGGAGCGGACTCCACTGGTGCAGGAGCCACTGGTTCAACGGTCTGTTGAACAGCGGGTTCAGGCGCTGCTTCAACTGCGGGAGTCGCTTCTGCACTGCTTTCCGGCACGTAATCGGCAGGTATTTCCTCGCCATCTTCGGCAATCACAGCAATGGCGGTGCCGACGGCGACAGTGGAACCCTCGGGGGCAAGGATTTTGTGCATCACGCCTTCATCCACGACTTCCATTTCCATCGTGGCCTTATCGGTTTCCACTTCGGCCATGATTTCACCGGATTCCAGCGTATCACCTTCCTTTTTCAACCAGCGGGCAATTTTACCCTCGGTCATGGTTGGTGATAACTGCGTCATAAATACATCAATCGGCATAATATTCCTCACACCTTTTTACCACAAAGACACAAAGGCACAAAGAAATACATATATCGATTTTCTTTGTGACTTTGTGTCTTTGTGGTGAGAAATTATCTTGTAACTGCTCCATCAAGCCCGGCCACAGGCAGTGCGGGCAGCTTCTACAATATCGCGAACACTGGGTAATGCCAGTGCTTCCAGATTGGCCGCATACGGCATCGGCACATCCTTGCCGGTAACGCGAATAACCGGAGAATCGAGATCATCAAAAGCACGTTCCATAATACGGGCGGAGATTTCCGCACCGATACCGGCAAAACGCCAGCCTTCTTCCACAACAACCGCACAGTTCGTTTTCGCGACAGACGTGATAATCGTATTTTCATCCAGCGGTCGAATCGTACGCGGATCGATAATTTCAGCCTCAATCCCTTCTTTGGCCAGCTCTTTGGCGGCAGTCAGGGCAAAACCGGTCATGCGTGAATGCGCCACAATGGTCACATCGGAACCGGCGCGCTTCACATCCGCCTTGCCCAGCGGAATAATATATTCCTCATCCGGAACTTCCCCGACATCACCATAATTGATCTCGTTTTCGATAAAAACCACGGTATCATTGTCACGAATAGAAGCCTTCAACAAACCCTTGGCATCAGCGGGATTGGATGGCATGACCACCTTCAGACCCGGCACATTAGCCATCCAGTTCTCCAGACTCTGTGAATGTTGTGCGCCCACACGTGCAGCGGAACCGCCGGCTCCACGAAACACCATCGGCACCGAATACTGACCACCGGACATATATTTCATCTTGGCCGCTGCATTGACGATCTGATCCAGTGCCAGCATGGCAAAGTTCCAGGTCATGAATTCAATCACCGGGCGCAGACCTGTCATGGCGGCACCAACGCCGAGGCCGGCAAAGCCTAGTTCGGTGATCGGTGTATCAATGACACGTTTGGGGCCGAATTTATCCAGCAATCCCTGCGATACTTTATAGGCGCCATTGTATTCGGCTACTTCTTCGCCCATCAGGAATACGTTTTTATCCCGGCTCATTTCTTCGGCCATGGCCTGATTCAATGCTTCACGGTAGGTAATTTTACTCATCTTCAGCCCACCTTGCCCGGATAAGGGTATGCGCCTTCAATCGGGTCGGTATAAATATCTGTCCACAATTCTGCAGCATCCGGTTCCGGCTGTGCCTCGGCCGCTTTGGCAATGGCTGCGACTTCTTTCTTGATGTCGCGATCTTTCTGCTTGAAGGAGTCTTCAGTGGCCAGGCCGGCTTCAATCATCTGCGCCTGCAAACGGGCAATCGGATCACGGCCGGTACGCCATTCATCCACTTCTTCGCGGGTGCGGTAGGTGGCCGGATCGGACATCGAATGGCCGCGATAACGATAGGTCATCGCTTCCACCAGAATCGGCCCTTTGCCTGAGCGTGCATGTTCAATGGCTTCGCTCATCTTCTTTTCGAACTCGAGCACATCCATACCATCGATTTTCATGCCGGGAATCTTGAATGAGATACCACGTTTGAACAGCTGCGTTTCTGCCGAAGCCCTGTCGAGTGACGTGCCCATGGCGTACTGATTGTTTTCAACCATGAAGACAATCGGCAATTTCCACAGTGCGGCCATATTAAATGACTCATACACCGCACCCTGATTGATGCCACCGTCACCCATAATACAGATGGTGACGCGCCCGTCTTCCTTGTACCAGCTGGAAAAGCCGAATCCGAGGCCGATCGGCACCTGTTCGCCTACAATGCCGTTACCGCCGGCAAAGTTTTTGTCGGCATCGAACATGTGCATCGATCCACCCTTGCCTTTGACGACACCACCGGCACGCCCGAGCAACTCGGCCATGACAGCCGTCGGATCGGAGCCCCGCGCAAGAATATGACCATGGTCGCGATAACTGGTCATCATATAATCTGTGGCTTCGGCTGCATGTTGCATGCCCACGCACACCGCTTCCTGACCATTACACAGATGGCAAAAACCACCGATTTTTTTCAGGCCGTACATCTGGCCCGCTTTCTCTTCAAATCGACGAATAAACAGCATCTGATCATGCATCTCGTGCAGCTGTTCCTGTGCGAAAAAGATGCCCTCATGTGTGATGCCAGCATCCTGTTTCTGCTTTGCAGACATATCGCCCCCGGCAAAAAAATATTGGATAATAACCTGCGAATGATGCCCAAGCGTATCATTGCCAGCAACCTGCATTCCAGTGTGGTCTTTGCCGGGGTGCTGTAATGCATGAAGAAACGTTGGAAAATATATATTCTTCCCTAAACACTGAAAGGGCTCCGGACCCTCTGTATATGCTTGCAGAGCACATTTAAAAAGGGTGGAATTGGCCTATACAGGAGCAATAGATGAATGATAATCGCAGGCTGGTGTACAGCACAGAACATGGTTCGCTGGATAAACCGATGCAGAAAAAGAACGGCCCCGACAAGAAGCATCGCAAGCAAGCAGCAACTCCTGTGATCAAAAACCCGAACAAGCAGGGGGTACGCATCCGGCGCGAAAGCAAGGGGCGCGGGGGTAAAACAGTCTCTGTGATCGATGGGCTCCCCCTGAATGGCCAGGAGTTGAAACTGTTATTAAAAAAGCTGAAACGCCAGCTGGGTACCGGCGGAGCGATCAAAAACAGCGCCCTGGAAATTCAGGGCGACCACCGGGAACAGCTGTTGATTTTGCTGGATAAAGCAGGCTACAAAGCACGCCTGGCTGGTGGATGAATACGAAACAGGAAGGTGAATCATGGCCGGATGGCGCAAAAAAAGAGCGACAGCCTCGGCACGACATATTCTCGTCGCCGACAAGAAACAATGCGAACAATTGAAAGCCGAGATTGAAAACGGAGCCGACTTTGCCGATATCGCCAGAAAGCATTCAACCTGCCCGTCCGGCAGGAAAGGTGGTGATCTCGGGCAATTCAGGGAGCGCCAGATGGTCAGGGAGTTTAACGACGTTGTTTTCTCTGCCGAACTGCACAAGGTACATGGCCCGGTAAAAACACAGTTTGGTTATCATTTGATTGAAATCACTGATCGTTCAAAGGGATAGCCCGGGCTATCCTGTTTGTGTGCCATATGCGCACACTTCTGTAAAGCGTAATCTGTATCACAGTTGTATATTTCAGCTGTTCATAACGTTTGCCCTGTCGAGTCGGATCAAAGGAGACAGTGATGCAACACCGTCATATGGATAAGATGATCACAGATGTCATCCGCAATAAATTGCCCGTAGCCATGATTATGCTGCTCTATTTCAGCATTTATTATGCCAATGTGGATCATCTGGTTTCTTGAGGCGGTTTTTCATTGAAAAGTCATTGAAAAAGCCGTTTGCCGGGCTCTTCGGGAGATATTGATGGATGAGCATCCCGGACCAGCCAGGCAAAACATGCCATGGGCGGCCTGCGCCGAAGCATGAATCAATCAGCACACCTCATATTCAATGCAGCCAGCTTGTTTTTGGCCTCAATCCAGCGGGACATGAATTCGGTACTGCGCTGATGATGATGCCTGAGCATCAGGCCGGTGAATTGTTGCTGCCGATGAGAAATGAGGGTTTTCTTCACATGTAACAGGCGGCGAATTAAAGCTTCGCCATTGCTGTGCGCATCGAACAGCTGCTGAACGATTCTGAAACCATTGTCCTGCGCCTGAACCCATTTATCTGCATCCAGATAGAGGGATACCGCAGCATCGGCAAATGTTTCGGCGCTATCGGCAATATCGCCGGCCCAGGGCAGATCACGCTGCATGCCTTCGGCACCGATGGCGGTAGTCACACTGGGCGTGCCATTGAGCATCGCATCGGCCAGCTTGGTTTTTATCCCGGCTCCGAATCGTAACGGCGCCAGACACACCTTCGCCTGTTGCATCACAGTGCTGACCTGGTCGGCCCGGCCAAGCACATGAAAGCCACTGTCCGGCTGATGTAATGCCCATGCTTTTGGCGGTGCATAAGCCCCGTAAATGTGCAGTTGTGCTTCCGGCAAACGGGATCTGATCAATGGCCATATCTGTTGTTTCATCCACACTACAGCGTCCCAGTTCGGAGCATGCCGGAAATTACCGATACTGATGAAGTGCGCACGTTCCTCGAAGCCCGGGGATGACAGATGCATGTGTTGCTTTTCAAACATGAACGGGCAGAGATGGATGATATCATGGCTGACAGCGAACTGAGTCTGCAACAGTTCCATTTCATAGTCCGAAATCAACAGGGACAAATCGGACCGGTGCATGGCAGCGATTTCTCTTACGGCAATCTCGTTGTACAAGCCGGTTCGATCCACATGCACTACGATTCCCGGATGGCGTTTGCATTGCAGCTGCCGGGCATGGCGCAGGCAATGCAGGTCGATGGTTTCAATGACACGCATGGCGTCGGGGCAGGTCTTTTCCACCCTCCAGCCAAATTGTTCCTCCATGCTGAAACGGTCGAACAGCACGATATCCGGTTGGAGTCCGTCGATGAACAGATCAAAGCTGTTGTCATTCACGGTAATGGGCACGCTGCGGACGGCCAGTGCATCAAGATCAGACATGTGTCCGGTGGCGCTCGCTGTGCTGGCAAAGGTGACAGACCAATGCTGTTTCAGAAACAGGTGAATCATGTCCATGATGCGCAGGCCTGCCCCGGATGAGGCAGGTTCCGGCCAGACACTTCCAATGATGAGTACTTTCAACTCGAAACTCCTGTGGTTGCAAATATGTTCCTATCTCATCCATTTGGACCGCGCCGGTCAATAAAAAAGGCGGAGCCGATTGGCTCCGCCTGTATGGATAAACAAAATGTTTCCGGTGCGGGCGACTATCTAAGGAAAAACAGCGTCGCCAGTGCAATCAGCGCAACAGGCACCTGCATGATAAACAGGATATCGTCCC
>WFUI01000074.1 GCA_015485035.1 Mariprofundus sp. | reverse complement strand
CTGTGCTTGGTGGCATAAAATATAATTTCTGAGTTGGCGGGAAAACAGCAAGACTGGAAAGAGGCAGGACTTAGGACTGAAAAAACGGCAGGGCTCAGTGGAAAGTCGCAAGTTGATAATGGTGTCCACTCCCCCAAGTTATGAACATGCATAAGTAGACACACCGGCATGTCCTTTGTCGATCAGGAACTCGATTGGCGTCATGTTCCCGAGCGATTCATGAGGTCGTTCTGAGTTATACTCAGCCAACCATCGTTCCGTTTCTTCCCTGACTTCATCCAGCGAGGCGAACAGGTACATATCCAGCACTTCTCTCCTGAATGTGCCATTGAATCGTTCAATGAAGGCATTCTGTGTTGGTTTGCCAGGCTGGATATATTCAATCTCGATTTCCCTTTCCTTTGCCCATTCCATAAAGTGATGACTCGTTCCTTCCGGGCCATTGTCAGAACGAATCCGATCCGGCTTACCCCTCATGCTGATGACTTGATCCAGAACACGGGCAACGCGTGCCGATGGCAGTGAAGCATCAACCTCGATGGCCAAGCCTTCACGGTTAAAGTCATCCACCACATTGAACGTACGAAACGCCATGCCTGTCATCAGCCGGTCATGCACAAAGTCCATCGACCAGCATTGGTTCGGCCGAATCGGTTGCAGTAATGCCTGAGGCGCTTCCCGCCGGAGCCGCTTCTTAAACTTTCTGCGCATATTCAGCTTCATTTCACAATAAACCCGATACACTCGCTTGTGGTTCCATCCATAATCTTCCCTTCGGATAATGGCGAACAGCTTGTGAAAACCGTAACGCGGATACCGTTCAGCCAGCTCCGCCAACTTATCAATCACTTCTCCGTCATCAGCAGGCTTTCGCTCGTAATAGAACATCGAACTGCTGATGTTGAACCATGCACAGGCCTGTCGAATGCTTATCACAAACAGCTCTCTGGCATGATCCGCCAGGGGCTTACGCTCGACAGGCTTAGAGCTTTTTTTCGATCACGTCCTTTAACACCCGGTTCTGAAGCTCTGACTCTGCATACATCTGTTTCAGCTTGCGGTTCTCACTTTCCAGTTCCTTCAAACGTTTTAAATCCGATGCCTCAAGTCCGCCGTACTTCGACTTCCACTTGTAAAACGTCGCTCGGCTTATGCCCAGATCCCGGCATATCTCCTGCACCGGTATCCCTGCCTCAGACTGCTTGATTGCTCCTACAATCTGGCTCTCTCTGAATTTACTCTTACGCATGATGATCTCTCCTTTGCTCATCATGCCAAAATGTCTACTAATCAGCGTTCACAATCTAGGGGATGGGGACAATTCCTGCTGTTCCATGTAAGACAATCATAACACCTCCTAGTTTGGTCCCGAGACATCATGATGGAATTATTCAACACTTATCATTCGATGCAGGCATGGCATTTGAATTTGCACAGATACCTGTGATGGCCTGTATTATTTCAGCCGATACAATAATGGCGATGTCACAAGCTGTGATTTATGCGATGTTGTCTTGAAACACTTGTAATTTTTGATCTCTCGCCCTATACATAGCCTATGTTAAGAATTTTATTTCTACTATTTATCTCTGTTCCACTGTTGGAATTATGGCTACTGATCGAAGTTGGCAGCGGTATTGGTGGTCTCACCACGATTGCCTTATGCCTGTTTACGGCTGCTCTGGGCGGATTGCTGATTCGCTGGCAAGGCATGAGCACACTGATTGATGCACAGAAACGCATGGCTCATGGAGAAGCGCCAGTTGATCATGGCCTGCACGGACTGATGATCGCATTTGCAGGTGTATTGTTGTTTACACCGGGGTTTATCACAGATAGCGCCGGATTTCTGTTGCTGTTTCCACCCTTCCGGCGTTTGATCATCAACAGACTGCTCCCCTTCCAGCAAATCAATAATCCGCATCATGCCTATTCTCATCGGAAGGGCTCGGAAATTATTGATATTGAAGTCATTACGCACGACAAACACACACCATAAATGAGGGCAAGGTTACTTGACCTGATGACTCACTCACCTACATTACGCTGCACAATCTGGAGGTTACATATATGAATTCAGCAACAATGACGACTCAGCTGGCCGATGATCGCATCAGCTTTCTGGGTAAAACCTACGGCATGCTCGCACTCTGTATTGCCGCAGGCAGTGTCGGAGCCTTTATGTCGATGGGCCTTGCATTTCCGCAAGAACACCCGTTCATAGTTCTGTTCATGATGATCGGTGGTATTTTCCTGGTGCAGGCTGTCCGCCATAAACCGGGGATTAATTTTGTTGCTCTGCTTGCATTCGGTGCTTTAACCGGTATGGCAATTGCACCACTGGTCGGTATGGTTGCAGCCAAGTCAGGCACGCTGGTTACACAGGCATTTATGACAACAGCTGTGGCATTTGTTTCACTCACTGCATACACATTCATTTCACGCCGGGATTTTTCCTTTTTGAAAGGATTTGTATGGACAGGCCTCATCGCAATGATCGTATTGGGCTTATCCAATTACTTCTTCTTTGAATCACCAATGCTGGCACTAACCCTCTCAGGCGTGGGTGTGCTGCTGTTTTCGGCTTTCATCCTGTATGATACATCCAATATCCTGCGGGATTACCCGAATGATGAATATATCTCGGCTGCGCTTACGCTATATCTTGATGTCTTTCTGCTTTTCCAGCATGTGTTGGCCATGTTCGGCATGCTTGGAGACGATTAAACAGGGCAATCCTGTATCTCTGAATATCATGCGGCTCTTAGCGGGCCGCATTTTATTTGAGCCATCTAATACATGAGGATAGCCTTGCTCAGTTGGTCAACTGTATATTTACAGTGGAGATGCTGAACAGGGCTGTAAAAATCACTTCAAGATTTTTCCTTTCTTCCGGTGGGCTTCGCGTAACCTGTAGTGAAATACTTTTGGCTTTGCTTTTGTACGATATAAAATTGTATGACATGAAACAGTTCTGGAGTTGGATATGATCGATAAAGCGTTGATGGAAATCCTGGCTTGTCCCAAATGTAAGGGCGACATTCATTATAATGACAGTAAAAACGGCCTCGTATGCGATACATGCCAACTCGAATATCCGATTCGGGACGATATCCCGGTTATGTTGATTGATGAGGCAAAAAGCCTGGCTACATAAACATTGGCACTATGATGGCTTCTTTTGCCGTTAGGCTGTTATTCACGATATTGCGCCTGATTCCGGTACGACTGCTGGGAGCTTCAGGGGCGGGCCTTGGCCGTATAGCTTATTATCTGGATGGCCGTCATCGTCAGATTGCCATGCGCAATCTCAACCGGATTTATCCGGACAGGCCTGATGCATGGAAACGAAAGATCAGCCGGGAGTCCTTTGCTGAATTGGGGCGCACCTGTTTTGAACTGCCCCATGTTTATTTGCGTTCCAGACCATTCCTGCTTTCACGCATTCAAGTAGAAAATGAACAGGTTTTACGGCAAGCTGAATCACTGGGGAAAGGTGTTATTTTAACAGCTTGCCATCACAGCAATTGGGAATTGGGCGCACTGTGCATGTCAATGCTCGGACACCATACAGAGGTCATGTATCGTACCGTGCGTCAGCCTGCACTGGATCATTTCGTGCTACAGGCGCGCAGTCGTTTCGGTGCCATATTACGAGCCAGAGATGCCGGACTGCGCTGGGTACCCAGAGCCCTGAAGAACAATCGTTGTGTTGCCATTATGGTCGATCAGCATCTGTCCAATGGGACACCTGTTCCGTTCCTCGGACATGAGGCACTCACCACGACCATGCCGGCCATCTTCACCAATAAATATCATACACCTGTAGTTGGTGTTGAATTGCACCGAATCGGTAAAGGTTTTCACTTCCGACTGAGATTCTGTTCCATACCTGTTGATGAACATGTCACAGATGAAGTGGAAACCATGCAGGTGATTTGCGACAGCTTTGCGCCTATGATTCACCAACGTCCGGAACTGTGGTTATGGATTCACCGCCGCTGGTTATATCTGGATGAAAAAGAGCAAGGTGAACAAAGACGGGATGAACAAAACCGGAAAAATCAGGAACAGGTATGAGTAAACACAAACCCGTGTCCAATATTCGTTGGATGTCATCCCAGAAGCTGTCACTGCAGGCGTGGCAAAACAAAAACCTGAGTTCCGAACGGGAGCGGATTGAGCGGTCATTGCTGCCGTTACTGCAGCGTTATGCCAAACAATACCCCGAAGATGGTGCTGTGCTGGAAATCGGGTGCGGCCCGATTTGCATCTCCCGCCTGTTACCTCAACAGCATAAAACCTATCTCGACCCGATGGCTGATGATTTCAGACGTATGTTCCCGGGCGAATTACCCGAGGAAGGTGAATACCTGGCTACAGCAGCAGAAGATATCCCGAAACCTGCAGCCAGTTACGATCTGATCATTTGCCTGAATATGCTCCCCCACACGCTTAATCCCGAACTGGTTATCAATGAGATTGAACGCCTGCTGAAGCCGGGTGGCAAGTTAATTCTGGCAATTCGTACACATAGCCAGCTTGAAGCACGTTTGCACTATATGGCGCTGTGTATATTCCCCGGCCTGTGTTCGAGAACCCGCCCCTATTATTATACCCGGACTGGTATCCGGCGCACATTAGCACGTCATTTCAATATCGAAGAAGAAATTGTTCGGAAAATACACGCCATTCATCTGCCATTTTGTAAGCGTGAGCAACATATCTTTGTCTGTGCCCCACTGGATAGCAGCATACAGACGACAACATGAAGGCTGTTTCACATCTGCTGTTGATGCCGCCCAACTGGATCGGAGATGCAATCATGGCTCAGCCGGCCATGCGTGCTATCTGTGAGTATCACATCAGGCATTGCCACACTGAACAGGTTTCCATGTGCGGTAGACCCTGGCTGAATGATCTGCTGCCGTATCTGGATTTACCCGGGACCACATATCAGGAAACAATCCCTAAAGCTGATATGGCATTCCTGTTTCCCAACAGTTTCCGCTCCGCCTTCCTCTGTCGCCAGGCCGGAGTCAGGCAGGTAGTCGGTTATCGTGGTCAGTGGCGCCGACTGCTGTTAAGCAAGTCATTACCCCATCGCATCAGGTTGAAAAATGAACACCATCGTCATTTTTATCTGGATATTCCCGCTCAGCTGGATATTCCCGTAGCACAAGCCGAAGTCAGACTTTGCATTCCCGATCAGGCCAGAGTGAACGCTTATGAATCCATGCAACAACATGGACTGAACCCGAAACAGGTCATTTGTATTGCCCCGGGTGCCCAATTCGGTGCTGCCAAATGTTATCCAGCCAAAGGTTTCCATACCGTTGTGCAGCGGTTAGCCGAATCGGGCTGGCAGCCGATCATTCTTGGCATGCCTGAAGATAAAGAAATCGGTCGAATCATTCTGGAGGATATTGCAACGCCTCACTGGAATGCAGCCGGTAAAACCAGTCTGGCAGAAGCTCTGCAACTGATTGCAGGAAGCCGCTTGATGTTATGTAACGATTCAGGGCTTATGCATGTCGCAGCAGGTATAGGGATTCCTACCGTAACACCCTTTGGAGCCACCGATCCGGAGCGCACTTCCCCCAGTGGTCCACATGTGCGGATTCTCTATCAGCCGGCCGACTGCAGCCCTTGCCTGCAACGGGAGTGTACAGTTCCGGGACATCCCTGCATGGCGAATATCACGCCAACGATGCTATTGGATGCCTGCCTCGCGATGTTAGGAAAGGAAACAGAGGGGTTATGAAAATCCTGATTGTTAAGCTCTCGGCATTCGGAGATATCATCCATGCATTACCAGCGCTTGATGACCTGTTATCCCGGCCAGAAGTGACCGAGGTGCATTGGCTGGTCGATGCGCGATACGCATTTGTCACCGAGATTTTCCCGCAAAGCGTTACGGTACATCATGTTGCAATGAAAGGAAAACAGCCGCTCACTTCTGTATGGCAAGCAATTCGTCAGCTTAGAAACACAGGATTTGATGTCATTCTGGATTTGCAGGGTTTGCTGAAATCCGCGTTATTGGCTCGGGCTGTCGGGAGCCCGGTTTACGGCATTGATAAAAAACAACTTAGAGAAAAAGCCAGCGCATGGTTGACGCAACCGGTAAAGTTTCATCACGATGAAAAACATGTGGTACAACAATATCGTCGTGTAGCCATGGCTCCTTTTACCCATCCCCCCGGGCAAACGCCGGCATCGGCTCTTGCATACAAGCCGCCATGTATAGACATCGCACAAACCGGAATCAGTATGGATACAAACCTGTTGTCGCGTTTAGAGCTCGCAGACAAGGCGCTGGTAATCCTGCATACGGCCGGGGGCTGGAAAACAAAAAAACTGCCTGAACGCAGCTGGCTGGCTATAGCCGACAGTCTGATTGCTTCCGGAAAAATACCGGTATTTAGCTGGGGAACCCAGGATGAAAAATCTCTGGCGGTCAGCCTGGCTGAACAGTGTAATGGCTTCGCCTTGCTCGAACGCCTGAATATGTCAGCATTGTGCACGCTTTTGAAAGGGGCGCGTGCTGTGGTCGGTGCAGATACCGGTTTGTTGCACCTGGCAGCAGCACTGGGCACCCCTACGATAACATTCTGGGGGCCATCAGCATCCTGGCGCTCTGCTCCTTTTACGGATGCTGAAACACAAGGAGATCTACACTGGCATATCGAATCAAACCCTGCATGTGGCCCCTGTTTCAAAAGAAGCTGCGATCAATTCATCTGTATGGATGCCATCGACCCGGAATCCATTACAAGGATTTTACATGAACTCTGAAAAATCATTCGCTCATCGCATGCTTTTGCATGCCCGTATTCCAGCCAGCATATTGATGGGCGCGGCTATTTTGCTTCTGGCAAAACCAACACTCATAAGCTGGATATCCGGATTTGTTATCGTTGCCATGGGCGAAGGCTTGCGCCTGTGGGCCTCCGGCCATATTCACAAATCAGCAGAAGTTACGGTTACCGGCCCCTATGCCATGTGCCGTCATCCGCTTTATCTGGGGCACTTTCTGGTTGCCACAGGGTTTTGTATCACTGCTAACAGTTTGCTGGCCTTTATTATTGTCAGTATCTCTTTTTTCATTATTTATATTCCGACATGGAAAAATGAGGAACAGAATCTCATTGGTCTGTTCGGCGATACCTATCGCGATTTCATGGCAACCACCCCTGCCCTGCTACCACGCTGGAACAACCGGGTTTTCAGCGGCTCATTCAGCTGGGCACTGGTCAAACAGCATCGGGAATGGAATCACCTTTCTGCTTTGCTTGGTGGTATGATCCTTATGGCTGCAATCAGCTTATTACATGACAATCTGATTATGACTGTTATCGGCTTGTTAACATGAAACAAGCAACGCGCCTGTAGCTATGACATTTCGCTCATCAGCGATAATATTCCTGATCATATCGCTGGCACTCCCTGCATTTGCAAGCGCAAAGCCTTCAGCCTCGACAAAGGTCTCGCCAGTATCTGACTGCATGCCCTATATCGGTGAACACATGGGTTTTGATGTTGGCTGGGAGTTTATCAATGCCGGTTCGGCCAGTATGGATATTGTCGCCACCAAACAGGGCTGGCAGACCAGAACATTCGCCCGCACCAACAAAGTGCTGGATATATTTAAAAAGGTACGTGATTATATTACCGCTACCGGTCTCTGTATTGATGGAAAAATGCAAAGCATACTGTTTGATGCCAACCTCCAGGAACGCAAATATACAGCCCAAAAACGTACCGAATTCCTGTGGCAGAAAAACAAGGTTGCATATACCCAGCATAATGTTAGCGAATATTTCGATGTGCCGGCCGGTCACTTAAGCGTCATTGATGCATTTCTGGCAGTGCGTAGTCAGCAGTTAAAAGCCGGAAAAACCCTGTCTGTTCCAATCTTTGATTCACGCAAACGTTATGAGCTTGAAGTCAATATTCTGCCTGAAACAGAAATATTGAAAGCGCCATGGGGTGAAAAGGTCAGGTGTATTATTGTAAACCCCAGGTTGAAAACAGCAGGTATTTTCACCAATAAAGGGAAAATGAAACTGTGGATGACCGATGACGACCGCCATATCCCCATCAAAATGATGGCCAAAATCAAGTTCGGTCGTATCTTTGCTCACCTGACCACTTACCATATGAGCCCGGCAATGGAGTCGAAAAAGAATATGCCCGCGAAACTGCCAGACCAGAAACCATGACATTCTCTGATATATTCGAAAAACTGTATGTTTTCAGGAAAACATATCTGACCCGGCATAGCCGAAAACACCATTCCCAGTTCGGCGAGGATGTGGTGATTAACGACTGGCTAGACAAACATGCCAGAGATGGTTTTTACGTGGATGTCGGGTGTTATCACCCGAGCAAATTTTCCAACACCTGCTTCCTGCACAAACGCGGCTGGAAAGGCATCAACATCGATATGGATGCCATCAAAATCAAATGTTTCAATCTTGCCCGTCCCCATGATACCAATGTCAATGCGGCCGTTTCCGATCAGCATGGGACTGTCACTGTATATAATTTCAGCCGCTACGGACTGGGTTCCACGATTGACCCGGAAGTGGCAAAAAACACGCCAATGCCAGTGTACAGTAAAACAGAGATTGAAACCAAACCGTTAACAGAAATTATTGATGCCACGGAGTTCAGGGACAGGCAGATTGATCTGCTGACTATCGATGCTGAAGGTCACGATTTCAATGTCATACGTTCACTCGATATGGAGCGATATAAACCGAAAATTTTACTGACCGAAACACACTTGACCGACCTGCACAAGATTCTCAAGTTGCCCATGCACCTGTATCTGGAAGACCACGGCTATCAATTGCTGAACTGGGTAGGCTTTACACTGATCTATGCGCAACCGGAGAACGGCCTGTTCAAGGACAGGTAAATTATGCCTGCTGTATCGCTTGCGGTTGTCATTTCGACCTATAACCAACCGGACTTTCTGCGCCTGACACTGGAAGGCTACCGTCATCAGACAGACACAAACTTTACCATTTATATTGCCGATGACGGTTCAACACCGGAAACCGCGCAGACAATTCGGCGCATACAGGCCGATTTCCCTGTAGCCATCAAGCATCTGTGGCAGGCAGATGACGGTTTTCGCAAGGCCCGTATCCATAATCGTGTTATCAGCCGGATCCACGAGCCTCATACCCTGCTTACCGATGGTGACTGTATTCCATTGCCCGGGCTGGTAGCCGCACACCGTCGGTTTGCCGGCGATCATTATTTTATCAGCGGTAGCCGGATCCTGTTATCCAGATCATATACAGAAAGAGTTTGTCGCTTAGAATCCTTTGAAACAGCGCGTTCAATGTTTTGGTGGTTGAAACAGCGCATAAGCGGCAACATCAATCGTTTCTTTCCCCTGTTACTGCCAGCCACCCTTTCACAGCCATCGTTCGAGCTCGAAGGCATTCGTGGCTGCCATTTGAGTTGCCCGACTGAGGCGCTGATTCGCATCAATGGTTTCGACGAAAGTTTCGAAGGTTGGGGACGCGAAGACTCCGATTTAACGGCACGGCTGCTGCATGCCGGTTTCAAACGTCGCAATCTGCGTGGACTGCCTGTGCTGCATTTATGGCACAGGGAATCTTCGCGTCAGCATCTGGCGGAAAATGATGATCTGTTGCAGGCTTGCCTGAATGAACAGCGTATTGAAGCCAAAATCGGTCTCAAACATCTCGAAAGCGCCGCCGGAGACGGTGATGCCTGAAATATCCGTGTATATTATCGCCTATAATGAAGCAGATAAAATCGCTGCAGCGGTCTCCAGTGTGTTGTGGGCCGATGAAGTTATTGTGATCGATTCACATAGCACAGACAACACGGCGAATATTGCCGAATCACTGGGTGCAACCGTGGTGCAAATTGATTTTGAGGGCTTCGGAAAACTGCGCAACGATGCCATTGCGGCCTGTTCACATGCGTGGATTTTCAGCCTCGATTCGGATGAACGCTGTACACCCGAAGCAGCAAAAGAAATTCGCCAGATTATTGCTGACCCGGATGCCTTCGATGCTTATTATGTACCGCGAAAGAACTGGTTCATGGGGCGATGGATCAAGCATTGTGGCTGGTATCCCGATTACCGCCAACCCCAGTTGTTTCGTAAAGAGGTACTGACATTCGACAACCATGATGAAGTGCATGAGGCCTATGAAGTCCACGGTTCCATCGGATATCTGCAGTCGGATATCTGGCAATTCCCCTTCAAAAATTTCGAACAATTGCTGCACAAGGCTAATCGATATTCCACACTGGGTATCGACAGACTGGAACGTAAGGGAAAACAACCCGGTATGGCAACGGCTTTATTGCGTGGAATATGGTCATTTGTGCGCATCTATATCCTCAAACTCGGATTTCTCGATGGCTGGGCCGGTTTCGTGATTGCCTTCAGTAATCTGGAGGGTGTGTTTTACCGTTATGCCAAACTGTGCGAGCGACAGAACGGATGGGATCAACCACCACCATGACATCGTTAAATATCGTACTGATTGTGCGCCGTTATGGACCGGTCGGAGGTATGGAACGATATGTATGGGAAATGAGCCGGGAGATGGCGGCACTCGCTCATCGGGTAACCATCCTGTGTGAACAGCTGCTGGCTGAATCGGTTCCGGAAAATATCTGCGTTATTGAACTGGGAATTGTGGCACCTAAACCGCGATGGCTGGCTCATCTGCGCTTCTCCGCCAGGGTTTCTGCATGGCTGGCTGCTCACCCCGAAAAAAAACGGATTATTCACAGCCATGAACGTACCGCCGAACACCAGTTCACCACCTTTCATGGCCCACCTTTTGCTGCAGTAAAAAACAAACCATGGTGGCAACGTATTTCACCGCGTATTTATGCCAATCTCTGGTTGGAAAAGCGCGAGTTATGCGGCCCGCAAGTGAAAACTGTAATCCCCAACTCGCCGTTGATTGCCGATGCCCTGCGCTTGTATTACCCATCGATCAGTTCCCGAATCACCAGACCGATCACACCGGGAGTGGCTGAAATCCCCCCCCGACCGGAACGTCATGTTTCGCCACATGGCGGTGTCATCGGTTTTGTCGGCAAGGAATGGAAACGCAAAGGGCTCGATATTGCCGTTCAGATTGTGGCCGAAGTACGTAAACAGCGCCATAACCTGATATTTATGGTTGCCGGCCCCGATCCGGATGAAATTGCCCATTTGTTCCAGACATGGGATGGCGGTTTCCAACTGCTCGGAGAAACAGACAGTACGCCTTTATATGCTCAATTTGACCTGCTGCTACACCCGGCCAGACAGGAACCCTATGGAATGGTAATTGCCGAGGCCCGTGCAGCGGGCGTACCGGTAGTGATTTCCGATGCCTGCGGGATTGCTCCCGAACTGGATCATGATGTTATATTGAATAACAATGCCGATATACGAGACTGGGCCAGCATAGTTGAAAATCATATTGGATGTCATGTTAATATCATCAAACGTGACTGGAAAACAGTCGCGGAAGAACAGCTTGCGTGTTATCTCAAATATCCGGCTTAATCAGCGCGTTCCCAAATAAATTCAGCTTTTACCCAGCCTGTGCGCGATTTTATGCATGATGAACCGGTGCAGCAGATAAACCCATTCGCCTGCCTGTGAGAAGATTTTGGGTAGCCGGTCTGCCTCAGCTCTGATCCACAGGAATATACCCAGAGCGAGCAACAAGCCCTGTTCAGCCCACATCGTCCAGCCCGGGAATGCCCCCTGACTCACCTGTCTGTGTAACATCAGTTGCAGATTATAAATCAACACCAGCAGCGCGATGCCCGCAATCATCGATCCGGCCTTTCCGGAACGTTTTTGCGTTAGGGAGAATGGTAAGGCAAAGAAAAACAACACCAGCACCGTAGTCGGTAACAACCAGCGCCGGTTCCATTCGGCAACTGCGCCCGGATCATTTTTATCCAAAGCTTGCCATAATTCTTGCGGAGTCATCATGGTGACATGGTCGCCTGAATGCCGTTGTTTCCAGTTGCCGGCAGACACCGGTATCGTTACCAGATATTTATCAAAAGCCAGCATGCGCTGATCGTCCCCGTTCCCTTCAAGCCGTACACCATTGTTCATCCGTAATTGAAGCTGACTTCCGGCCATATCGAATTGAGCTGATTCGGCAGTATAAATGACTGATACACCTCCCCGATTGTCTTCCAGGATTACTCCCTGATACACGCCCTGCTTGTCCTCGCCGTCCACATAGACAGTAATCCCGTCAAAACCTCGTGTAAAACGTTGCGGTGAAAAAGTAATCACGCCCTTCATGGCATAGACCTTGGCCAGAATATTATTAAATCCCAGCTGGCCCTGCGGCAGCAAAACCATGGAAGAATAAGTCAAACTTACCCATAACAGCAGCACCAGCACGAAAAAGCTGCGAAACATTCGCGTGTAAGATATTCCGGATGCACGCATGACATCCATTTCACTGTTCTGTTGTAAGCTGGTGATGGTATTCTGCATCGATAAAAAGAAAGCCATCGGTACCGTCAGCAACAAAAAATAAGGCATGGTCAGTGTCAACATATCGACAATAAGCCCCCAAGCCTGCCCGCTGTCTGAAATCGTACCCAACAGTTTCAGTGCCCGGCCCAACAGGAGTACGCCCAGCACCAGCGTTAACCCTCCCAGGAACGGGCCCAGCCAGAGTCGCAGCAGATAACGGTCAATCGTCATATCAGCTTATCACCTTTTGGATTCAACATCTGTGCCATGCTAGCATTTGCATATCATTTGATAAGGGTCAGCCCGCCGGCCCGTTGTTTGGTCCATAATTTAATCCATTGCGAGGTACTGTCGATTTTAACAACCGAGGAACAATCCGCCCTTACAGATCGTCTGAACCAGTTCCTGGACGCAATGCCTTTTGAGCATATTGCTGTGGAAGTGGCACAATCATCACAGCACAATGTAGAAACGATCGCGGCCATGTTGGACACATACGCGAATGAAAGCCGTATTTCAGTGGGGTTGATTGCGGATCGCCTGAAACCCGGCTTGCAAGTTCTCGAAGTGGGTGCGGGACTCTGTTTTACCAGCCTCTTTCTCAAAGCTGAAGGCTATCATATCACGGCATTGGAACCGGCTATAGGTGGATTCGGTATGTTTGAACAGCTGAAAAATACCATTCTTAAACACCATGCTGCATTACAGCTCGAGGTGATCACCGTACCTGCCCAACAATTGAACAGGAAACAACATGGCTGTTTTGATCTGATTTTCAGTAACAATGTCATAGAGCATATTCCGGATTGGCAAGCAGCTCTGACTGCCATGACATCCGTGCTGTCAGGGCAAGGCAG
>WFUI01000073.1 GCA_015485035.1 Mariprofundus sp. | reverse complement strand
TTGTCGGTCTCTGTACCGCAACAGCCGGAAGTATCTGCCGTACTTCAAGACTTCAACCCGGATTTACTCACCTGTAACATCGATACCTTTGAGGCACTGAAAGCTCCGGGTCGACACCAGCACATCAATGCCTCGCTGGCCTGTGCGGCAATCAACATGTTGAAAGAAGCCAAGTTTATGGCGGTTGATCCGAAACAGGCCAGAAAAGGCATCATCTCCTGCCAGTTACCGGGGCGGCTACAGAAAATCAACATCGGCAGGGCAAATATCTGGCTGGATGCAGCCCATAATCGCCATGCAATCGAAGCCCTGCTGCCATCTCTGCGCGGTCTGGCCGACCCGTTTGATGCCATTCTTGTTTTCACCCGACAGGATCGTTCGCTGAAAGATGCCCTCTCCATGCTCAGGCCTTACACCAAACAACTGATCAGCAATGCCGAACAAAACGATCATTCCAGACCACCCGCCGCCGCACTGCAAGAAGAAATCCGCAAAACACCATCAGGAAATTTTCTTGTGCTGGGATCATTTACCACTGTGGCTGCTATCCTGCGTTCACTGCAAACATAAACCCGGAAAAGGTGCCACAAGCTTGAACCTGTTTACCTGTTAGCTAAACCGTAAACCCTTCGACGCCACGGCGCATGCCCACCGGACCACTGCGGGCGCTTTCGATCATATCGAAAGGCTCCAGATCAACGAGAACAGCATCCAGAATCTCAACCTTATTGGTGAATTCGATAATGATGTGACTGTCGGCATGGCTCTCAACCACCCGGCCGTCATACCGCTCCACCACTTCCAGCAAGGCATCATCACTCTCTGAACCCATCCGCATTTTTACAATCAGCAAACCGCGCTCCAGATGCACGGCATGCGAAATATCTTCCACCTTGATCACGGGGATCAGCTTGTTCAACTGCTTCTTGATCTGCTCGATGATGTGTTCATCACCCCGGGTCACCAGCGTCATGCGACTGATCGTTCTATCCTTCAGCGGTGCCACATTCAGCGTTTCGATATTATAACCGCGTGCGGAGAATAATCCGGCCACGCGGGTTAACACGCCGAATTCATTTTCTACCAGAACTGTAATCGTATGCCTCATGATAATACCATCTCGTTCAGCGCAGCTCCCGCCGGCACCATCGGAAATACATTCTCCTCTTTGGACACAGCAACATCAACAACCACAAAGCGGTCGCCCACATGCAACGCCTTATCCAGTGCCTCATCCAGTTCATCCATCCTGTCCACACGAATACCGATGCCGCCATAGGCCTCCGCCAGTTTGACGAAATCAGGCAGGGAATCAAAATAGGAGTTGGAATAACGTGATTCATAGAACATTTCCTGCCACTGCCGTACCATGCCCATATAACCATTATTCAGAATGATCACGACCACGGGCAATTTATACTGGAATGCCATGGAAAATTCCTGACTGCACATCTGTATCGATGAATCACCGGTAAAGATCACCACTTTTTCATCGGGTTTGGCTACCTGCGCTCCCAAGCCGGCCGGCAAACCATAGCCCATGGTTCCCAGGCCACCCGAAGTCAGCCAGCGATTCGGACGATTGAATCCATAATGCTGCGCCGCCCACATCTGATGCTGCCCCACATCTGTCGCCACAATCGCATCACCTGATGTCATTTCATACACCCTGCGAACCACAGTCTGCGGCTTGATCGGGCCATTTTCAGGCTGGTCAAAACCCAGTGAGTCTTTGGCGCGCCACTCATCAATCTGCTCCCACCACAATGCCAGCGCATCCTGATCCGGCGCGCAATTTTTTCGGGCAATTTCTTCCAGCAGTTGTTTCAGCACCACGCCGACATCCCCGACAATAGGTAGGTGGGCATGGATATTCTTTGAAATGGAAGATGGATCCACATCGATATGGATGACTTTTGCATCCGGAGCAAAGGCATCGAGCCGCCCCGTCACCCGGTCATCAAAACGGGCGCCGACTGCAATCAGCAAGTCGCAATGGGAAACGCCCATATTGGCCTCATAGGTACCGTGCATGCCAAGCATGCCGACAAAATGCGGATCATCATGCGGAACACCGCCAAGCCCCATCAGGGTATTGGTTACCGGCGCATTCAACGCATGCGACAGCTCCCTGAGCAGGGGTGCGCTGCCAGCTGCATTCATAATACCGCCACCGCTGTAAATCATTGGGCGCTTGGCTTCCATCATGGCTTTAACTGCTTTTTTAATCTGCCCGGGATGGCCGGATGTAATCGGCTGATATGAACGCATGTTCACTTCTTCCGGCCATTCGAATTCACAAACCGCAATACTGATATCCTTGGGGATATCGACCAGTACCGGCCCCGGCCTGCCGGTCGTGGCAATATGAAAGGCCTGACGAATAATCAGGGCCAGATCCTCAACGCGCTTGACCAGAAAATTATGTTTGGTGGCCGAACGTGTAATGCCAACCACATCCGCTTCCTGAAAGGCATCGTTACCAATCAGGCTGGATGGCACCTGCCCGGAAAAACATACGGTAGGCACTGAATCAGCCAGCGAATCAGCCAGCCCGGTGACCGCATTGGTAGCTCCGGGACCGGAGGTGACCAGCGCGACACCGCATTTCCCGGATACGCGCGCATAGCCATTGGCAGCATGCAGAGCACCCTGTTCATGGCGCACCAGATAATGGGTAAAATGATCCTGCTTGAATATGGCATCGTAAATCTGCAGCACAGCACCACCGGGATAACCGAAAATGGTATCCACGCCTTCCCGCTTCAGACATTCAACAAAAATTTCCGCGCCGCTTAATTTCATGGTCGTTTCACTGCACTCACTAGGATATAAAATGGCCGGACAAGCTGCACCGGAGCCCTCACATGGTCAAGAAAATGGCGAAAAAACATTGAAAAATTAAGGCTATTCCCGATTT
>WFUI01000072.1 GCA_015485035.1 Mariprofundus sp. | reverse complement strand
GAAGAGCAGTGCCGGTAAATTACTCACCGATGCGCGCATATTCGATCGCTACGAAGGCAAGGGCGTACCGGAAGGCAAGGTCAGCCTGGGTGTTCGCTTTGCGCTACAGGATGCCAAGCGCACGCTGACTCAGGAAGACAGCGATGCCGCTTCCGCATCGATCATCGCAGCCATGGAAAAACGGTTCGGAGCCAGTTTGCGCGGATAAAGCAAACGGGAGGCCATAGTCCTCCCTCTTTTTCTACATGTATTGCAAATCAGGGCATTTTGGGCTATATGGTTACCATCACCATCGGTGATGGGGGGATGGGATGTCTAAAAATGAATCAAATCAGGCCACGTTCTACGTTGAAGGCAACGAGTTCGAAGAAAAGTTATTTCCGGAAGAACTGGATCATATCCTGGGGGAAGATCCGGAGCATAGAACTCCGGGCAGGGAAAAGAATTTGGTGGGACTTGCCTTTTCCGGTGGTGGTATTCGTTCGTCAACATTCAGTCTGGGCGTCACACAGGCATTGGCAGAGAATGGTTGGTTAAGTAAAATACATTATTTATCCACTGTGTCCGGAGGCGGATATATTGGTTCATCTTTCACCTGGCTTTTTTCTCAGGTTAAAGGTTTTTCCGGGAAATTGTTTAACACAGAAGAAAACTTCCCATTCAAAAAAGCTCTCGGTAGCCACGCCGCTGATGCCGGGGCGAAAGAGTCTCGCTCCCTGATTCGCCATTTACGACAGGGCAGCAATTATCTTACACCGGGAGGAGGTATTACCGGGGCATCGCTGCTGGCTGTTATCCTTCGTGGTACGATATTGAGTCTGTTGACCTTTGCGATTCCACTTGTGCTTATCATTGCGGCATTGGTACATTACAACTTCCTGGATCCGTACTCCGGCGGTCTCAATGTTTTTTTTGCAAATCAATTGCTTGATTTGGCTGCTGCTTTGTTCGGGCTCTTTGTCGGCTTGAGTTTGCTGTATGGCGTGGCTTCACGGGTCCATTTTTCCAAAGTATTTGCATATAAAATCAGGCGATATTTTGAAATATTCACTGGACGATTATTGAAGGTGATCGCGTGCGTTTTGATCGTAGGAAGTTTGCCCATTTCCTATTATTTTCTGACTACAGTCATGGCGGCTCCTGAGGCTGCATCAGGTATAACATTGGCAGGACTTGTTTCGGCGATCGTCTCAATCATGAAAGTGAAAAATGAAGACAGTAAATTGCCTCTTGGCATTATTGGCCCATTGGCATTGTTTTTGTTGGTTTATGGAATCCTGCTGCTGGCATATTGGGCTGTAGATCAATATTTCGCAGAAATTTGGTCATGGAAGTGGTATGCAATAGCAGGGGTTGTGATGTTATCACTGACAGTGAACATCAATTATATCTCTATCCATCGTTATTATCGTGATCGCCTGATGGAATTGTTTATGCCCAATAAAGATCAAAAAGGAGTATCTTTTTCCAGTGCCTCCGAGGCCAATGGGGCCAGGCTGCACAAGATGTGTAATTTCCGTGATGGTGTTTCCGGGCCATATCATCTGATTAATACCAATATGGTGACTGAAGATTCAAGAAATCAGAAACTTAGTGGTCGGGGGGGAGCGAACTTTCTTCTTTCCCCATTATACTGTGGCAGCGAAGTAACGGGATGGCGTGCTACCAGGGAATATATGGGCGGAAAAATGAATCTGGCAACAGCAATGGCAATATCCGGAGCGGCGGCAGATCCACATGGTGCTCCGGGTGGCGAGGGGTTAACCCGGAATCGAAGTGTATCTTTGTTAATGGCATTATTTAATGTGCGTCTTGGGTATTGGGCTCCTAATCCTGCCCCTGAACACAAGGCTGTATTTACCAATTCCCCCAATTGGTTTGTGCATGGGTTACGGGAGATGATTGGCTTTGGTTTGAATGAGAGGGGACGGTATGTGCATATTGCAGATGGCGGGCATTATGAAAATCTGGCCCTGTATGAATTGATTCGCCGTAGAGTAAAAACGATTATTGTCTGTGATGGTGGTGCTGATCCCGGTTATACATTTGGGGATTTTGCAAACTTTGTAGAGAAAGTCAGGGTGGATTTTGGTGCGGATATAAAGATGCCCTCTTTTTTAGCGATGTGTCCGAAACCTGATGTGGATGAATTTGGAAACAGAAAAAATCCATACGGCGTGGATCTGGCCGAAAAAGGGTATATCAAAGGTGAAATTTCCTATGGTGATGGTACGACGGGAGTATTAATTTATATAAAAACCACACTGATTGGAAAGCTTCCAAAGGACATTTATGGTTACAAAAGTGCTCATCCCGAGTTTCCCGATGAAACCACGGCAGACCAGTTCTTTGATGAAAAACAGTTTGAGGCCTATCGGGAGTTAGGGTATTGCATAGGAAAATCCATGATGAAGGATGCGGGCCTGAAAAAGTGGTTCGCGGGCTTTAAGCCAGTGAGAGCCCAAACAGTCTAGGACCAGTTTACATGTATCTGATTGACCACCTGCTATTTCAAGGCAGCTTGCACAATGATGTTGGCAGGAGTTGATGAAGTGGGACGTGGGCCGCTGGCGGGGCCGGTGGTGACGGCGGCGGTGATTTTGTCGCCGGATGACCCGTATCTGGGAAAATATCGCGATTCCAAGAAGGTGGCGGAAAAGAAACGGCTAAAGCTTTATCACCATATCCGCAGACATGCCGTAGCCTATTCGGTGTCCATGGCGACGATCGATGAGATTGATCAGC
Organism: Mariprofundus sp.; assembly: GCA_015485035.1. Classification (GTDB taxonomy): domain Bacteria; phylum Pseudomonadota; class Zetaproteobacteria; order Mariprofundales; family Mariprofundaceae; genus Mariprofundus. Next base: position 9,263 of record WFUI01000072.1, on the reverse strand, counting down.
TAAATATCCTGCACGCCACGATGTTATCCATGCGCCGGTCGGTCGAAGGCTTGGCAATCATGCCGGCCAGAGTGCAGGTCGATGGGAATCGTATTCCGGATCTGGCCGTGCCTGCCGAATCCGTTATCGGCGGGGATGATTCGGTGCAGGAAATTGCCGCGGCATCAATTGTCGCCAAGGTTGTGCGTGATCGCATGATGGCGATGTTCGATACACAGTTTCCCGGCTACCAGTTTTCCAGACACAAGGGGTATGGCACCAAAATACACATGGACGCGTTACATGAACTTGGCCCTTGTCCGATTCACCGTAAATCCTTCGCACCCGTGGCCAGGTTGTTATAGATAATACTGTTTTCACCGCAAAGGGCTCAGCGGTGAAAACGCTTTTATAGAATATAGCGCGACAAGTCTTCATCTTCACAGATTTCGCCCAGCTGTTCGCGAACATATGCAGCATCGACGCATACATTTTCTCCGTTGCGGTCAGAAGCCTCAAAGCTGATATCTTCCAGCACGTGTTCCAGCAAGGTATGCAGGCGACGGGCACCGATATTTTCAGTTTTCTCATTCACGAGCACAGCGATACGGGCCAGTTCGGAGATGCCATCTTCATCAAATTCAATGGTGACATTTTCAGTATTCAGCAGAGCAGCATACTGGCGTGTCAGTGATGATTCCGGCTCGACCAGAATGCGGCGGAATTCCGCTTCACCCAGCGCATGCAGATTCACCCGAATCGGGAATCGACCCTGCAGTTCAGGAATCAGATCGGATGGTTTGGCAAGATGAAAAGCGCCGGAGGCAATGAACAGGACATGATCGGTTTTGATGTGGCCATAACGTGTATTTACGGTTGTACCTTCAACCAGTGGCAGCAGATCCCGCTGTACACCCTCACGTGAAACATCACCTCCCTGCACGCCGCTACGGTGGGTGATTTTATCCATTTCATCGAGAAAAACGATGCCGTCATTTTCAGCGCGTTTGATGGCCTCATCCTTGATCGCAACCATATCCAGCAGGCGATCTGCTTCCTGCTGCTGAATAATTTTCAACGCATCGGATACATTCATGCGCTTGGTTGTCTTCTGTTTCCCCATCATATTACTGAGCATATCCTGGATATCCATGGCTTCAGTTCCCTGTCCGGTAAACATCTGCATGACCGGCATGCCCTGTTGAGGTTCCACATCAATTTCAACCTGTCGTCCATTTAATTCGCCCAGGCGCAGTTTATGGCGCATTTTTTCGCGCGATTCGCTGGATGAGGCCTTGGTGTCGCTGCTGTGCGGCCCATTGGGGGCGACCGGATGCGGGATTAGAATATCGAGCAGCCTGTCTTCGGCTACTTTCTCGGCTTTGGTTTGTACACGAGCCAGGTGTTCTTCACGCACGATTTTAATCGCAGTATCAACCAGGTCACGGATAATGGTTTCAACATCGCGACCGACATAACCGACCTCGGTGAATTTGGTCGCTTCAATTTTGATGAAGGGCGCATTGGCCAGCCGGGCCAGCCTGCGCGCAATTTCAGTTTTCCCCACACCGGTGGGGCCGATCATCAGAATATTCTTGGGAGTGATCTCCTCACGCATGGGGGAATCCACCTGATGACGCCGCCAGCGATTGCGCAGTGCGATGGCAACGGCTCGTTTGGCATCATTTTGACCGACAATATAACGATCAAGCTCTGAAATGATTTCACGTGGTGTCATGGTCTGGCTCACCTTTACGACTCCCTGGAGATGGATTCAATGGTAATATTATTATTGGTGTAAATGCAGATATTGGCAGCAATAAGCATGGCTTCTCGCGCGGCATCAGCTGCACTGAGTTCGCTGTGGTTGAGTAGAGCTGTCGCTGCAGCTTTGGCATAGCCACCACCGGAACCGATAGCGGCAACGCCGTCATCCGGTTCCAGTACATCGCCATTGCCGGAAATAAGCAGTGTGTTGTCCTGATCTGCAACAATCATCATCGCTTCAAGCTGTCGCAGGTATTTATCGGTACGCCAGTCCTTGGCCAGCGCCACGGCAGCACGCAATAAATTGCCGGCATGTTCATCCAGCTTGGCTTCAAAGCGTTCGAACAGATTCATGGCATCAGCTGTCGAACCGGCAAAACCGGTTAAAATGGCTCCATCCCTAATCGTACGTACTTTTCTGCCACCGTGTTTGACGACGGTATCACCCAGGGTCACCTGTCCATCGCCGCCAATAGCAACCTCGCCGTTTTTGCGTATGCAGCAAATTGTGGTTCCAAGCATGGTGATTCTTCCCATGGCGTACCTCACATCCGGATAAATCCAATTGAACAGAACGGTGGGTGAGTCTATCCGCGAATCCGTTGCACGCCAGTATTCATGCGATGGCGATTAAGGGATTGACGAAAGAGTGTTGGATGCCTATTGTCCGCCGCCTTCGCATGAAGGCTTAAATAACGGGGCGTAGCGCAGCCTGGTAGCGCATCTGGTTTGGGACCAGAGGGTCGGGTGTTCGAATCACCCCGCCCCGACCATTTAAGCAGAAATCAGCGACGTAGTCGCACTGGACGCGATCTGGCGAGCGCCTGTAGCTCAACTGGATAGAGCAACGGCCTTCTAAGCCGTAGGTTGCAGGTTCGAGCCCTGCCAGGCGCGCCACCGGATAGTAATATGGTGGATGTAGCTCAATGGTAGAGCCCCGGCTTGTGATGCCGGTGGTTGTGGGTTCGAGTCCCATCATCCACCCCACTATGCGATGGCCGTTTACAGCGGGGAATACAGACGCCATGATTTCGACATCGGGGCCGTTAGCTCAGTTGGTAGAGCAGCTGACTCTTAATCAGCGGGCCGTTGGTTCGAGCCCAACACGGCCCACCATATAGAAAAGCACCTGCGTTTTCGCAGGTGCTTTTTTCTTTGTTGTCCGGTCAATCTGACACTTCGAGATTCAGCTGTCTTACACATCAATTCATAAGAAAACTTTGTGGTGAATCCTTCTGTATGTTCAATAGCAGGTGGCTGATAATCATTAAATGTCGATAGAGAAGGTTGGGATGTTCAATGTGTGTGCTACACTGGCCCCGTATGGAAACAGTCAATGATGATCTGATCGAGAAAATTGCTGCGCTTGCTGCTGATTTGCCGGAAGAACAGCGTCAACAGTTGCTTGAGCTGATTTACGGCTGGAGGCCGGATGTTCGTCATGCACCGCGCGAAACGTATATTGAGCCGCTGAGTTTCACATCCCGAAACGGTACGCACTATGGGAAAGCCAGAGATGTCAGTGCCACGGGCGTATTTATTGTGACATCTGCCGAGCTTGAGGTGGGTATGCAGGTAAAGCTGGCATTGACCTTTCTCTCTGCACCGAATCCGGTTCAACTCAGTGGCACGATTGTGAGAAAAACCGAGGACGGCATTGCGGTGCAGTTTGATGCAGGCAGGAGTAGTCAAGTCAAAGAACTGGAATCCATTATTTCAAAGCAGATGCTTATTCTCCACGGTAAATAAGCCGGAGTATCTGCTACCAGCTGTCTTTTCTTTTCCTGATATCACTGAATACCGCAAGTGGTTCGGAACTGATGTTGTGTGCGGCTGCATAATGCTGACAAAAAGCAGGATCAAGGGGTCGTAAAAATGGATTGGTCGCCTTTTCCTTGTCGATAGATGATGGAATCGTTGGTTGTCCCTGTTTCCTGCGGCTTTTATCGGCAATGATGCGCTCGGCCAGGGCCGGATTGTTGATATCAATGGTGCTGGCATAAGCCAGATTGGCCAGGGTATATTCGTGGGCACAATAAATCTTTGTTTGGCCATCGAGCCCTGCGAGTTTGTTCAGACTATGCCACATCTGTGCTGCCGTGCCTTCGAATAACCTGCCACAACCGGCTCCGAACAGGGTGTCGCCACAAAACAGCGCATCATTGATCATGTAGGTAATATGGCCTTTGGTGTGTCCCGGAACGTCCAGAACCGAAACATCCAGGCCGGGAAGTGCCGGTGGTGAAATTTCTGATACGACGATATCAATACCGGGAATACGTTCCGCATCGTTCGCCGCTCCGACTATCAGGCAGCCGAAGTCTTTTTTCAGTGATAGGTTCCCGTCGGTGTGATCCCAGTGATGGTGGGTATTGAAAATATGAGTGAGCGGTTTGCCCAGTTGCCTGCAGGCTTTACGCACTGAAACGGCTTCGGCAGGGTCGACTGCAACCAGCACATTGCCTGAATCAGCTTCAATGAGATAGATATAATTATCTCGCAAGGCGGGTAGCTGATGAACAGTAAAGCCGGTATGTTGATAAGACCACATACCGGCAGTTTAGAGAATTATTGAATATGTGCATCTGTTTGCTGATGCGATACCAGGGGAAACATCATGTCACACGGTTCAACCCGAGCAGTACTCACTGCAGTTGCCAGTAATGCCATGGTAACGGTTGCCAAATTTGTCGGTTTTTCTTTTTCGGGTTCCAGTGCCCTGCTGGCTGAAGCAGTACATTCGCTGGCAGATACTGCCAATCAGGGGCTTCTGCTGCTTGGTTTAAGGCGCTCCGCCCGTCAGGCGGATGAAGAACACCAGTTTGGTTATGGCCAGGAACGTTATTTCTGGAATCTGATTTCTGCTGTCACCATTTTCTTCCTCGGTTGTGTTTATACAGTCATGCATGCAGTGGAACAGCTCAGGCACGAACATACACCGGAATTTTCATGGATTCCTTTTATCATTCTGGGTTTTGCTTTTGTGATGGAAGGGTATTCGTTGTTGGTTGCACTGGTTGAGTTCAGGCATCAGTGCAGGCAAGCAGGCAAAACATTCAGGGTCTACCTGGTAGAAACGCGAGATCCGACGACACTGGCCGTGCTGATTGAAGATTCAGCCGCCATACTCGGCTTGGTCATAGCGCTGATCGGTATGGGGCTTGCTGCATATACCGGTTCTGCATTGTTTGATGGTATTGCTGCAATCTGTATTGGGCTGTTGATGGGCGGGCTGGCGTTTTTTCTGGCTGCGACCAACCGCAAATATCTGCTCAACCATTCCAATGAAGAGGTCGATGAAATTGCCTCCAGATTATGGCAGGCCGATGATCAGGTACAGTCTGTTCAGCGTATCAACAGTATTGTACTCTCTCCTGAAGATACCTTGCTGATGGCCGAGGTCGAACTGCGGGAAGAAGCTATTTTTGCCGATATGACACAGGAGGAAATCAGTCGGGCGATCCGGTTTATGCATAAGCTGGATGATATTCGCAGATCTCTGGAAGAGGATGTCAGTCGTGTTGCACCGGAAACAAAGCACATCTTTATCGAATTCACTGCACCGAAAGATAAGCCCGAAAAACAGTAGGGTGGTGCATACCGGATGATTGGCATAAACTTTCCCTCCGATTTCTGATCGCATAAAATATTAAGGAGTTTTTTATGAGTGTACTGGTTGGCAAACAGGCCCCCGATTTTACCGCTGCTGCTGTCATGGCGGACGGTTCTATCAATGAAAATTTTTCGCTGTCCGATTACAGCGGAAAATATGTCGTATTATTCTTTTATCCGCTGGACTTCACCTTTGTATGTCCGTCCGAACTGATTGCTTTTGATCACCGTATCAAGGAATTTCAAGACCGTGGTGTGCAGGTGATTGGTTGTTCCATTGATTCCCAGTTCACACATTCAGCCTGGCGCAATACGGCTGTAGATGCCGGTGGAATCGGCGAAGTCGCCTATCCGTTGGTGGCGGATGTCAAACATGAAATTTGTCAGGCCTATGATGTAGAATTCGCTGATGCAGGCGTAGCATTCCGTGGTTCTTTCCTGATTGATAAGAATGGCACAGTCATGCATCAGGTGGTCAACCATTTGCCGCTGGGTCGTAATATCGACGAAATGCTGCGTATGATTGATGCCCTGCAGTTCCATGAAGAGCATGGCGAAGTATGTCCGGCCGGCTGGAAAAAAGGCGACAAGGGTATGGTTGCCGATGCTGATGGTGTTGCTTCTTACCTAGCTTCCGAAGCGGATAAGCTGTAAAATATTTTAGAAGGTATTGAAAAAGCGGCTCCCCGGAGCCGCTTTTTTTACGTTTTTTGGTTTGCGTTTTATTTAAACCGGAATGATATCGGGTTGCTGCTGGAAGCGGGTGAGCAGAGCGTTTTCAGCGCGCCAGAAGGCGACGGGATCGTCCACATCAATCCAGAAGCGACCGTCAATATCGAATGTCTTTGCCTGGCCTGTAGCGGCAAGTAATTCAACACCGTTGGACAGACCTGTATTGCCGGTTATGAGAGAAGCCTGTGTTAGTGCATCAAATATGCTCGGTGTGCACAGAAAAATGCCGGTATCATAGGCATTGAAGATTTCTAAATCTTTGCCGATGGCGACAATGTTTCCCTGTTTGGCTTGAACTCGGGTAACATCATCGAGATCGACCAGTGGGTTATCCAGATGACTGTCCACGGCGAGGGTAAGGCCACCTTGACTTTCGGCAGACTGGATCAGATCGCGGGCGATGCCGGGGTCGAATACATGATCTGTCATCAGCAGCAGGAATGGTTCATTCAGATGGCCAGCTGCGCTCAATACCGATATCCCGTTATCCGTACTCTGCCATTTTTCATTGAAGATCGTCTGAATGGGGATGTTCAGCCGGTGACTCAATCGCTGCAGAAAGGCATCAACGCGCTCATGATGGTGACCAGTAACGACATAGAAATCATTTGCACCTGCCTCAAGTGCGGATTCAATGGTGCGCTCGATCAGAGCGATGCCATACAGGGGAATGAGTGGCTTGCACTGACCTTTTTTTTGCAGGCGCCTGCCTTTCCCTGCTGCAATAATCAGGCATTTCATAACGTTTCTCCATGGATGAAGCGTTCCATATTCTGAAAAGCGTCATCATCGGTGAATTGTTTGGGTGGATGTTTGCAGAAATAGGCGGACGGGGCTTCCAGAATACCGCCTATACCGCGATCCAGTGCCAGTTTGATGCAACGAATGGCATCAATGGTAACACCGGCTGAATTCGGTGAATCTTCCACTGACAGTCGCATTTCAATGTGCATCGGCACATCGCCAAACAGTTTGCCTTCCATACGAAGGAAACAGACTTTGTTATCTTTCTGCCATGGTACATAATCGCTGGGGCCAATATGGATATTGTTGTCCTGCAAACGTGTTTCTGTCACTGATTGCACGGCCTCGGTTTTCGATATTTTTTTCGAGGCCAGACGTTTACGGCTGAGCATATTGAGAAAATCGGTATTACCGCCGGTATTGAGCTGGTAGGTACGCTCCAGTTTGACACCGCGCTTTCTGAACAGATCGGTCAACATGCGGTGGGTGATGGTTGCCCCCAGTTGTGATTTGATGTCATCGCCGATAATCGGGATGTTCCTGTCAGCGAATTTTTGAGCCCATTCAGGATTGCTGGCAATAAATACCGGCATATTATTGATGTAGGCCACGCCTGCTTTCAGCGCACACCCGGCATAAAAGCGAACAGCCTGTTCGGAACCGACCGGAAGATAGTTGACCAGCACTTCCGCTCCGGATTCCATGATCGCGGTTACAACCTCGTCTTCATCCGGCTCCGGTGTATCTGCGGCAATGAACGTGGCGTCCTCATCATAAGCGGACATATGATCAGCAATACCATCCAGGATTTTGCCCATGCGTACAGTGACATCGGACGCTGGAATATCGGCACAAAATACGGTGGTACAATTGGGTTTGGCGAAGATGGCTGTATGCACATCCTGACCAACCTTGCGCCTGTCGATATCAAAGGCGGCAACCACCTCGATATCGCAGGGGGAGAATCCGCCGATTTCCCAGTGCATCAGACCAATAGCATCTTCCGGACCTTTATTGCGGTAGTAATGAATGCCCTGAATCAGGGAGCTGGCACAGTTTCCAATGCCTATGATAGCAATTTTAATGGGTTTCACGTGCCGTGATCTCCTTGTCGGGCGAATGCGCGGGTTGATTTCCACAACCGGTTTGTAGTTTGCCGATCAAAAACATTACCGCAAGCTATGTGACTGTTTGATCTGTTTCTCAGGCTGATATTTGTTTTGACACTGAACATGGTCGTTTGCAGTCTGAGTTCATGCAAAAAACAGACCATTGCGAATTCCCAACGATCCTGATTCCGGTGCTGGATAAAACTCGTGAGTTGCAATCGTGCCTGACCGAGGTGGCAGGGCTGCCCCTGACTCGCCGTGTGGCGCTGATGTGTGAAAAGTTTGGTCTGGGCAATCTATTGGTGGTTTTTCCTACAGGAGAGGTTCGGCTTGAAGAAGCGTTAGCGGGTACGGGAGCCCGGCTGGCAGCATTTACTGCGATGGATGTTGTACAACAGACATGCAGCGGCACGATTCTGTTGTTGGCACCGGATTGTTTGCCTGATCGTGAGTTCTTGATGCATCTTGGGGAAGAACAGGTTGAGCCGGATGAGATATTATTGTGGCAGGGTGAACAGGCCATGTTGCTTGGGACAGGTCGCTTTTCTGCTCTACAGCAGCAATTGCCGCAGGTGCACAGTTTTACGCAATTGGTGAAAGCCCTGGCAAAAACGGATGAACAGACATTGCCGCAGCAATCTACTCATGAGTATGTCGGCATTTCCATCCGCCATGCTGAAGATTGTCGCCGAGCGGAAAACATGCTGTTGTCCGGGCTGGTCAAAGCCACGGAAGGGTGGATGGCGCTGAATATCAATCGAAAAATTTCGCTGGCCGTAACCCGTCGACTGATGCACACATCTGTGACGCCCAACCATATGACCTGGGTCAGCATGATGCTCGGGTTGATGGGAGCCGTATTTTTCTTGTATTCCGAACATGGGATGCAGATTCTGGGGGCATCATTTTTTCTGTTGCACTCCATCCTGGATGGCTGCGATGGTGAGCTGGCACGGTTGAAGTTCATGGAAAGCCGCACTGGCGGGATCCTCGATTTCTGGTCTGATAATGTTGTCCATGTGAGCATATTTGCCGCTATGGCTGTTGGTTGGGCTGCACGTGCTCCTGATTCTTTCTGGCCGTGGTTATGCGGGTCACTGGCTGTAGGAGGTACTGTGGTTTCGGCCAGTTTGGTTTATTTCCATACCATGCGCGTTGAAAGGAAGACCGGCCCGTTGTACACATCAGTATCAACATCAGAAGATAAATCAGCCGTTGTGCGTATTGCCGATATGCTGTCGCGGCGGGATTTTATTTATCTGGTGCTTGTTTTGGCGCTATTTGACCAAACGCAGTGGTTTTTGATCATGACTGCTATCG
>WFUI01000071.1 GCA_015485035.1 Mariprofundus sp. | reverse complement strand
TTGGCCAGTATATCTTTCCCGATTTCGTCAATATTGAGGATAACCCTGATCATCCCAACGGTTTGGGAAACCGCCTGTTTGACGGTGAAGGAAGCCGCTGCACCGTGAACCGGATCATTCAAAACGGAAAACTGAGCACATTCCTTGCTGACCGCTACGTCGCCAAACGACTGGGCCAGAAGGAAACCGGCAGTGCTTCACGCGGCCTGACCGGAGATATCGGTATCAGCCCGTCCAATCTGATCTGGCACCCCGGAGAAAAAACACAGCAGGAAATGCTCAGTGAGATCGGCAACGGATTACTGGTCACGGAACTGATCGGCTTCGGTGTCAACGGCGTGACCGGTGATTATTCGCGCGGTGCCGGAGGTTTCCTGATCGAAAATGGACAGATCAGTCGCCCCGTGCAGGGCATCACGATTGCCGGAAACCTGAAAGACATGTTTGCCCATATCGAAATGGTTGGCTCCGATCAAACCTGGTTCGGCTCCACTGCTGTACCGTCCATTGCCATCTCCGGCATGACCGTCGCCGGGCAATAAACCCCTTACAGTTAAGTATTGTGTTCCCGGAATAGCGGCATACATTCGTTTCAAGCGACGGTTCTCTGCTTCAATCTCTTTCATTCGTGCCATCATGGAGGCATCCATCCCCCCAAATTTGCTGCGCCATTTGTAAAATGATGCTGAACTCATACCGTGTTCTCGATAAAGTTCTGAAACAGGAACACCTGCCTCTGCCTGCTTGAGTATCGCCATAAGGGCTTTAAAAAGCTGGCGACAAAATTCCTGGCGCAAATAAAATGACCGTGATCCAAATAAAGGCCCTGGATTGACAAGAAACCATTTCTTAGGGAGCAGATTATGCGAAAAGCAATCCGATTGTTTGTACTGGCGCTGCTTGTTGTGGGAGGATGCTCATCAGACGATGCGCCTGAAAAAGCGCCAGCGCCAGCGGTAGCGGCATCAAACGTTATATTCCGGTATGTTGTACTTCCGGGGGATGAATCGGTCATCCAGCTGACCGATATGCATTTTGCTACACCGGGTTTGCGTAACCGGCATGAAATTCAGGGAAACATCAGAAACCTGACGAATCACGATATCAACGCGGTGGCCTCCGGGTATTTTGACGTCGACGGAACCAGATTGCCCTTCGAAGCGGGATATCCCCTCTACCCCAACAGAACGGCCGGGGTGAACATTCCCAACCAGTCGCCGCAAGTACAACGGGCTGTTATCGTTTTCGGAGTTCAGGGAGAAGAGGAAAACCATCGATATCTGGAAGCCGGCATGCCTCCGGCTGCACTATACCTCTGCAAGGGAGACATCTCGCTTGAAGAGCTTTCCCGTCGCCATATGAGTGGCCTGGTGCATGACGAGCTGTTTTCGGCACGTACGGTATTCTTCCTTTACGACGGGCGGACAAAAAAATGGGACATGTACATCTGGGACAAACCGCTTGAGAAGCCCCTGGATATTGGTTACTTCGACCCGGAAAGGCAGATGTTCCGGATTCTGAATATTATCGAGCCACGTTCCGGCATGCAGATTAACCTCCATCACGCGCCACCGGGAGGTGCCGTTGCCCAGATCAAAAAAACCGAAGGCGGAACAACGAGCTGGAATGATTTCTACAACCTCAGCCTGGAGATAACAAACTGGGTGGAAGTGCCAGAACAAACGGACAGCCCCGTCGTGCCGCTGGGGCATGCTGACGTCACGATCGGGCTGTGCATGGGGCCGGAAATATGGATCGGTGGTCATGCAACCAACGTGCCATTATTCGGTGTGTCTATGTCGGAAGACAAATAAAAGACTTTGGGGCCAGGCCTTGAATGTTGAATCGGGATAGCGTGGTTCAAGGCTGTTAAAATATAATCATGGCATGCCTCCTCTGATTTCATTAAGCTGTGATCAGCAACAAAGGGGATATTTCATGGGTATGCAGGATCTGGATACAAACCACGCTATCGAAATATCGGAGCGTGTCTGGTGGGTAGGCCATTATATCGAAGGTGATCCGTTTCAGTGCCATACCTATCTGATTGAAAACGGTGACCAGTCCGTGCTCTTCGATCCCGGATCAAAACTGACTTTTAATTATACGTTCAGGAAAATCGAGGAAGTCATCCCCTTCTCGAATATACGCTACTTTGTCTGCCATCATCAGGATCCGGACATTACTGCAGCGATGGGCCTGATTGATCAGCTGGTCAATCGCGATGATGCGGTTCTTGTCACCCACTGGCGTGCAGCCGCATTATTGAAACACTATGATCTGCAACATATCCCCTTCTGGCAGGTCGAGGAGAACGACTGGCAACTGCAGCTGAACGATCGCACGCTGCGCTTCGTTTTCACACCGTATATGCATTTTCCCGGCGCCTTCTGCACGTTCGACGAGAAAAGCGGCATCATGTTCTCCAGTGACATCTTTGGCGGCTTTACCGAAGAATGGAGCCTGTATGCCAAAGATGAATCCCACTTCGAAGCCATCAAACCATTCCACGAACATTATATGCCCAGCCGCGAAATCATGCAGCACGGTTTATCCAGAATGCGGGAATATCCCATCCGGATGATCGCGCCACAGCATGGCTCCATCATTCCTGAAACGCTTGTGGATTTTATGTTCGACCGCCTGTCCGGGCTGGATTGCGGATTGTATCTGATGGTCAGGGAAGATACGGACATCAAACATCTGGTGGCCATGAACCAGATGCTGCGGGACTCCATGGAAGCCATGATGCTGTACCGGGACTTCAGTGATATTGCCCATTATTTATTGAATGCTGTACAAAAGCTTCTGCCGATCAAGGCATTGTCATTCATGGTCAAACACGATGGACAGATGCTCCTGCTTGCTCCCGACAATTTCTATCATGGTGTCACCGTGGATATATCACCTGATTTTCAGGAATTATTTTCGTGCAATCAACCTGCCTGGCAGGAAAAATATACAACACACTACAAAAAAATAGCCGATGCCTCTATTGGCGGCAATGCAGGGGAAATTCAGCTGGTGATGCCGCTGTTTGCCGCCGATAAGCAAAGCTGCCGGGCTGCCGTTATCATGCATATGGAAAGCGAAACTGTTATCAGTGCCGAAATTGATACCCTGTTCAGCCGTCTGATGGAACCACTTTTGACTGCGGTCGAAAGAGAAATGATTTTCAGATCCATGGAAGAAGATCGTGATGTCATCTATGAGCGCTCCATCCGTGACCCGCTGACAGGGTTATTCACCAGGTTATATATGAAGGACACGGTTTCCCGCATGCTGGAATTGCATGATCGCGAGACCAATTCACCTGTCTCCGTGGTCATGTTTGATGTGGATCACTTCAAACACGTCAACGACACCTATGGTCATATGACAGGTGACGAGGTATTGAAACAGGTCAGTGCCGTGATCTTGTCGGAGTGCCGGAAAACCGATATCCCGGTCCGTTTCGGCGGCGAGGAATTCCTGACATTTATTGCATCTTCCAGACCGGACTGCGGAAAAGAATTTGCCGAGCGGGTACGCGAAAAAACAGCCATATTGCGTTTCAATGCCAGTGATCAGGATTTTTCTGTCACCATCAGCGCCGGTGTCGCCACCCATGTACAAAATGAATCGCTACAGGAACTGATCAATCGTGTTGATCTTGCCTTGTATTCCGCCAAGGAAAATGGAAGAAACCGTGTATGCATTGCCCCGCCAATTGCCCCGAACGACCAGGAAACCCCTGACAAATAACATCCTTTCCGCTTTTCGCCACGTCAGGGAAACAATGTTGTTTTGCTTCACACTGCCACCCGGCGGCCACAATTGCCCTAAGTTCGACAGCCCCCTAGACTCGCCTTCATGCCTGTAATTTTCAGATGGATTTTTTCCGGCTGTATGAGCCGATCATTGATCATGATGACGACATTATTGGCGATTTATGTCATTATCGAATCATTCGACAAGGCTCGCTATCTGGGTCATGGGCTGAGCACCAACCAGATGCTCGAATATATATTGCTGAAAATGCCATTCATGATTTCAGAGTTCATGCCAATTATCGTGCTGATCGGTGCCAGTGTTTATCTCATCGAGATTTCGCGCCATCATGAAATCGTTGCCCTTCGGGCTGCGGGGCTGGGCATCAACAAGGTGCTGCTACCCCTGCTCGCCGTAGCTTTTCTGGCCTCTTTGCTGAGCTTTGCAATTGGCGAATGGATCACGCCCATCACCAATCAACGGCTGGATACGATTGAGCAGGTCAATATTCAGCACAAGCAGAATCCGAAGCATGGTATCCAGTGGATCAAGGATGGACACAGATTTTTCCGCTTGACGCCGTTAAGTGCAAATCAGTTCGCCCTGACCATGATTGAAACCGGCAGTAAGGGTAACTGGATTCAACGCATTGACAGTGCCAAAGCCAGCTATGAACAGGGCACATGGCATCTGAAACGGGTATATATCAGCACCCCGTCCAGTGATGAAGGCATGCAGGTGGAACATCAGGATAAACTGTCCATCACATCTTCTGCAGGACCTGAAACAACCGGATTACCGCGGCCACGGCACATGGATTTCTTCCAGCTC
>WFUI01000070.1 GCA_015485035.1 Mariprofundus sp. | reverse complement strand
TTCGCTCCTTTTGCATGGGCCTATGATGGCTCAGCTGAAGGTAGTCCGATGCGTGACAGCACCTTGAGTGGTAGTAGTTTTGATATTGAAATCGCCCCGTTGCCGGTCAATTTCACTGGTCAGGCAAGTATGGCAACCGCAGTCAATGGCTTGTTACCCGGCCCGGTGTTGAAGTTGAAAGAAGGTGATACCGTGACTATCCGCGTTACCAACCGGCTGGAGGAAATGTGCACTATCCACTGGCACGGCATTATTCTGGATCCGGAGATGGACGGCGTGCCCGGCATAAGTTTTCCCGGCATTGCGCCGGGCGAGACATTTGTACATAAATTTACCGTGGTGCAGCACGGCACCTACTGGTATCACGCCCATACGCTGGCTGAGCAAACCGGCGTTTATGGGGCGCTGGTGATTGAGCCGCGTGATGCATCCGGTGCAGTGAAGGTCGATCGGGATTATCCGGTTGTACTCAGTGACTGGACGGATGAGAATCCGGTCGATGTGTATCTGAACCTGAAAAAAATGGCCGGTTATTATAACTACCGCAATCTAACCGTATCGGACTTTATTGATGATGCTGCCCACCTCGGCATAGGACAAGCGCTGTCCAAACGGCATATCTGGAACAAGACCCGCATGAGCCCCAACGATTTCAGCGATATCTCTGCTGCGACCTATACCTATCTGATGAATGGCCAGTCACCGACGGGAAACTGGAGTGCCATGGCCAAAGCCGGGGAACGTGTGCGTTTGCGTTTTATCGGGGCGGCCACGGCCACTTTTTTTGATGTGCGTATTCCGGGCTTGAAGCTGACGGTTATCTCCACGGATGGTCAGCCGGTGGAGCCGGTCGAGGTGGATGAATTCCGCATCGGATCAGGCGAGACATATGATGTTATCGTCGATATTCCGGATGACCGTGCTTATACGATTTTTGCTCAGTCTATGGATCGTTCCGGTTATGCGCGCGGTACATTATCGCCACACTCAGGCATGCAGGCACCGGTTCCGGATTTGGATGCACCGGTGCTGCTGGATGCTGTTGATATGATGGGCGCGATGGCGCAGGGCGGTATGGCAGCTGGCATGGCAATGCAGAGCAAAGTCAATCATTCACGTGATGAATACGGGCCGGGCGTGGATATGCGGGTGGATGCACCGCGCCTCAACCTGGATGATCCGGGGCCGGGCCTGCGCAATAACGGCCGGCGTGTGCTGACCTATGCCGATTTGAAAAGCAGTTTTGCACAGCCTGATTCAAGAGCACCAACGCAGGAGATCGAGCTGCATTTAACCGGCAATATGGAACGCTTTATCTGGTCGATTGATGGCTTGAAACTGAATGAAGCCAGGCCGATTCACTTTCGCAAAGGCGAACGTATTCGCGTTATCCTGCACAACGACAGCACCATGATCCACCCCATGCATTTGCATGGCATGTGGTCGGATCTGCAGGCGCCGGATGGCACCTTTCAGGTCAGAAAACACACGATTGCCGTGCAACCGGCGCAACGCGTCAGCATGCTGGTGACTGCGGATGCCGAAGGGCGCTGGGCGTTCCACTGTCATCTGCTCTATCACATGGCGGCAGGTATGTTTCGTGAGGTCGTGGTGGCATGAGTGTGCTTATTAACATATGCACATGGATGCTTGGTGCTGGTGTATTGATTGCCAGCGCCGGGGCTGCAGAGGTGCAGATGCAAGCGGCACCGAACACAATGGTGATGAAACAGGGTGGTACGATGTCGGGCGGCTCCATGCAGGGCGGTTCTATGCAAGGGGGGGCTGCACCAGCCAATGCGCGTAGCTCCGATTATTCCGATGGTTATCAATATCGCGGTATGGCGGGCTGGGAAGAAACGGATGAAATGACCGTCAGTAAAATTATTGCCGATCAAACGGAATATCGCTTCAATAATAATGGCAAGAACACAGTACGCTGGGATATGCAAGGCTGGCGCGGCACCGATTACAATAAACTGTGGGTGAAGTTCGAAGGTGATCATGAACCCACAACCCGGGCCGGGAATCTGGAATTGCAGACATTGTATAGTCACAGCGTTTCCGCTTTCTGGGATTTCCAGATCGGTGGCCGATATGACCGGTTTTATAGTCCGGGACTGGTCAATGATCGTTTTCTGGCAGTCATTGGTTTTCAGGGTTTGGCACCCTATTGGTTTGATGTGGAACCAGCCCTGTTTGTCAGTGACAACGGGGATATCTCTGCGCGTGTTACCGCGACCTATGATCTGCTGTTTACCCAGCGTTTGATTTTGCAGCCCCGCCTTGAGGTCAATGCCGCATTGACGGAAGCCGCGCAGTTTGGCGTTGGTAAAGGGATCAATGATGCTCAGCTGGGTTTGCGTCTGCGTTATGAAGTACGCAGGGAACTTGCACCATATGTCGGTATTGCCTGGCAACGCCAGTTTGGATCTACAGCGAACTTGGCGCGTGCCGGTGGCGAAGCTGTAAGTAATGTATCGCTGATTGCCGGTTTGCGCTGGTGGTTTTGATGCAGCGGAATCTTGAGCCCCTGCTTCGAAGGTACAAAGGCGATAGCGAGTCCGTCTATAACATCTGGTTTATCAATGACGATGACCGTTTGAAAGCATTTCGTTTGATTCGCAAAGGTGTTCAACAGGTTGTGGATGATATTCGGGAGGGTTCGTTTCCCAACGAATTCAAAGGCTCATCGCTGGAGTTTGTGATCAGTTGCATTAGTGAGCAGAAGCAGGTGTTTGCCGGGGCGTCGCATCCGTTTTACTGGAAGCCAAAACTCAGGATTCCCGATATTTATGAAAATGAAGCAAACAAACATGCTTTTGGCGAGTTTTTATCGCGCTGTCTGACCAGCACGAATGAAGAGAAATTACTCAATGAGATTGTGCGACTGGACGGCTTGAAAATCAAAGGTCTTGGCCCTGCTGTGGCAAATATCCTTTATTTCCTGCACCCGACAATTTTCCCGCCATTCAATACGGCCATTGTGAACGGGTTTAATCGCTTGTTTGGTGAGAAAAGAAAGCTGGGTTCATGGTCGGAATATCTGGTGGTGCGTTCGGTGATGCTAGATGTTAATCGGAAGTACCGGAATCTGCTGTCTTCTGACCTTGGGGCATTTGCAGGCCTGCTGTTTGAAATTGGTGCAAATAAACTACTGATCGGAAATGAACATAGCCTGAGTGCGGCAGAGCGTGAAAAAATTGAAAAGGTTCTGATCAAGCGACGCAAAGAGGTCAAGGCGGATGATGAACAGGGAAACCTGCATTCAGAGATGCAGTCCCACCTGCTAAAAATAGGCAGTGCGCTGGGTTATGATGTGATTTGTGCCAGTAATGACCGCTCTCGTTGCCATGCGGGAACAAGCCTGGGAGCATTGAGTTTGTCGGAGTTCCCTGCTTTACCTGTGCATGAATCGACAGAAAAAACGATTCGACTTATTGATGTGCTCTGGTTTGAAAAGGGTAAAAATCATGTTGCAGCTGCATTTGAGGTAGAGAAAAGCACCACCATCACTTCCGGCATGGGACGCATGATAGATTTACACCATTCTTTACCGGATTCCACCTCATCGTTATATCTTGTTATCCCGGATAAACGTGAAAAAGAGTTACAACTACTGATGCAAAGGCAATCGGTTCGCGCCATGCGAGTGGGCGTAGATATACACTATTTGTTATTTTCCGATATCAGGAAGCATTGCGATGGCATGTGCATGTTTGGGAATTCTAAAGATGTTTTACAAAAAATTGCAATAAATATAGGAGATTCCCATGACGAGATTTAAAAACCTTCCAGGTTTACTGGCATCCGCCGTACTGCTGGTGGTGAGCTATCAGGCCGGTATGTCCAAGGCTCAGGCATCGGAATTGAAGCGCGTGCCAACCGAGCAGGTCTGTATGGTTAATGATGCGTTCATGGGTAAAAAACAGATTCCCATCCCGGTTCAGGGCAAGGTCTATTACGGTTGCTGCCAGATGTGTGTCGGCACGCTTACCAATGATGCTGCTGAACGTCAGGCAATCGACCCGGTGAATGGGCATGCGGTAGACAAGGCTTCTGCCGTGATCGGGGCATTACCGGATGGTAACGTGTTCTATTTTGAGAATGAGGCGAATTTCAACACCTATGCTTTACACACAGACAAGATGAAAGCTGCTAAAAAGGATAATTAAATGATTGAAGTAACAATTAGAGGGGGCCCTGATCGCAAAACCCATTGCTGGACTCATGCCATCACGCCTGCTCTTCGGATGCTGTAAGCAGATGAATTTTTTTCGTGGCCTGTCCGGGGTGGTTGCCGCCTGGCTGCTGGCAGTATTTTTTGTCATTGCATTTGTGGGCTGGGATCAGCTCAGGGATATTTCAATTATCCATAACCGTGCTCTTCAGCTCGAATCAGTTAACCATAAAAGCCATGCATTGCATGAAC
>WFUI01000069.1 GCA_015485035.1 Mariprofundus sp. | reverse complement strand
TTCATATATCTATCTCCTCTTTCCCGGAACCGGGGTAATAGAACATGTAGGTCGCCAGTGCGTTGGTTTAATTACAAAAAAGCCCCGGGCATTATTGCCCGGAGCTGAATGGATTCATGCCAAATCAGCTTCCATGCTGTGTATTCCAGAAGCTGATAGGCAGTTCACTTTGATTGATCGTGTTTCATGGCACATGGATTGCATGGGTTCATCTTGTGTTTCATGGCACACGGGTTGCATGGGTTCATCTTATGTTTCATAGCACACGGGTTGCATGGGTTCATCTTATGTTTCATAGCACATGGATTGCATGGGTTCATCTTGTGTTTCATAGCACATGGATTGCATGGGTTCATATCATCAGCAAATGCAGGTGCAGCCAGCAAGCCTAATACAAGCAACAGACCTGCTGCCAAAGTTGTGATTTGTTTCATTGTGATTGTCTCCTCTTTCCCGAATCGGGGTTATGAAGACAATTTGTCGAACCTGAATTTATTTCCTTACTCGGCAATAGCAGTGTAAGGATGCGTGGATTTATTCAGCGTTCGGCTCAGGCCATGTATGGCCTGAGCCGAACGCTGAATAAATTAACAGCAGGATACCCCGGAATCGCAACCACCCGGTTTTACAGCTTCGATATAGGCGGATACGACATAATCCTCCACCCCGCGCCCCGGTGCCCAGTCACGGATAAAATCACGCGACTCATCTTTCGGCACGATGCGAATCTGTTCAAAACCGGCATCAGCCATCATCTGTTCCAGTTCGTCGATCAGGGAAGCTCCCGCCATACAACCGGCATGCAGTATCGGATCATTTTTCATGTCATCCGGCATTTCAGCAGTGGCCACCACATCGGAAATGGCCAGACGACCACCCGCTTTCAACACTCTAAATGCATCGGCAAACACCAGCTCCTTGTGCGGTGACAGGTTGATGACGCAATTTGAAATAATAATATCAGCGGTATTATCGGCCACCGGCAGATGCTCGATTTCACCAAGTCGGAACTCCACCTGCGAAAACTGTCCTTTTTCAGCATTGGCACGCGCTTTGGACAGCATGGTTGGCGTCATATCAATGCCGATCACATGACCGGAGTCGCCGACTTCGCGGGCAGCCAGAAACGCATCAAAACCACCGCCACTGCCCAGATCAATCACCGTCTCGCCCGGTTTCAGGCTGGCGATAGCGCGCGGATTGCCGCAGCCAAGCCCCATATCCGCACCATCGGGCACGCTGGACAGATCATTCTCGGAATAACCCAGCCGGGTCGAAATTAACGTATTGATCGCTGCATCATCGGACACGCCGCAACAACTGGCCTGCTCTCCGCAACAATCTCCATTATTGCTGGCCTCGGCCACTTCCGCATAAGACTTGCGCACATGCTGACGCACGCTGTCGGCTTTTACACTCATTCCAGTTCTCCGCTACAATGTTTTCAAAATTTCAACGATTCTGTCCGGCTCCACACGTCGTGTATAATCCACATCGACAAAAGCGAATGCAATCAGACCGTTCGGGCGCACAATATAGGTCGCCGGCACGGGCAGTTCAAAATGATCATTGCCCTGACTTTCCTGCAAATCAATGCCGAACCCTTCATACACCGGTCGCAACATATCCGGCAGCGTGAATACCAGCCCGAACCGTCTGGCCAGCGTATTGTCCCGGTCATACAACAGCGGAAACGTCAGGTTTCCTTTATCCCGGGTTTGTTCTGCCTGTTCAGGCAGCTCCGGGGCAATGGCAATAAGCTGTCCGCCAGCCCGCCCGATATCGGGCAATGAACGCTGCAATGCCTGCATTTCCAGGCTGCAATAAGGGCACCATCCGCCACGATAAAAGCTGATCACCAGCGGCGCTTCCTGTAACAGCTCAGCCAGCTGTATATGGCCGCCATCCAGATCCGGCAACACAAAATCCGGCATCGTATCGCCAACTTTCAGCGCCTGTTCAGGCAGTTCTGATCGAGCCAGCTCAGCTGTCGCTTCCTGCATCATGGTCATGACAGAATCGGGAATCTGAGCTGCCATATTCTGCTGCAATGCAGTAATGTCATCATATAACGCCATTCAATCCTCCAGCGCGCCGCCGCAACTGGAACCCTGACCGGCCGTACAACCATAGCAGTGATCCATGACGGTGATGGGGCGACCGGCAAGGTCCTCCTGCATCAAATCGGATAAATGACTGTGTTCCCCCCCGGACTCCTGCATGGGCAGATTCAACATCTGGTTGAAATCGCAGTCATAGACAAAGCCCTGCCAATCGACACTGATCAGGCTGCGGCACATCACGTCATGCAGGTTATCTTCACGATACGATTCCTTCAGCAGCTGCATATAACTTGCGAATTCACCACGGGAAATCAATGTACTGCCAAAGCGCTGAATAGGCATATTGGTAATGGTAAACAAATGATTGAAGGCGATACCATA
>WFUI01000068.1 GCA_015485035.1 Mariprofundus sp. | reverse complement strand
CCATTGAGATGCCCGCCTCATGCGGCGTGCACGGGCCCGGTGAGATCAGGATACTGTCCGGTGCTATTTCGGTAATATCATTCAGTCCAATTTTATCGTTGCGGAAGACTTTCGGTTTTTCGCCCAGTTCACCCAGGTATTGCACCAGATTGAAGGTGAACGAATCGTAGTTATCAATGACAAGTATCATGAATCTCTTCCCTGGGCTTCGGCGAGAGCGACTGCGCGGAACATGGCGGTTGCCTTGTTGACGCACTCCTGATGTTCTTTCTCCGGGACAGAATCGGCTACAATACCGGCACCTGCCTGGATATGCACCTGGCCGCCGTGAATCACGGCTGTACGAATCGCAATCGCCGTGTCCATGCGCTGACCGCCGAAACCGATATAACCGACTGTGCCGGCATAAGGGCCACGTGCCACCGGTTCCAGCTCATGGATAATTTCCATGGCCCGGACTTTCGGCGCACCCGAAACCGTGCCTGCCGGGAATGTCGCGGCCAGCAAGTCGAGTGTGTCTGCATCCTCACGCATGACGCCTTCCACCTGCGATACGATATGCATCACATGTGAATAACGCTCGATAATCATGGATTCGGTCAGTTCGACACTGCCGAACTGGCAAACGCGGCCCAGATCATTGCGACCCAGATCAACCAGCATCACGTGCTCAGCCAGCTCCTTGGCATCAGCCAGCAAATCTTCTTCCAGCGCCTTGTCTTCAGCAGCTGTCTTGCCACGCGGGCGGGTGCCGGCAATCGGGCGTACCACAGCTTTATCCATTTCACGGCGTACAAGGATTTCGGGCGAAGAGCCGACCAGTGTTGTTTCTCCGATATGCAGATAAAATAAATAAGGTGATGGATTGATATGGCGTACAGCGCGATACACATCGAACGGGGCGCAGGTTAGTTGTTTGGAGAAGCGCTGACTCAATACCACCTGAAAAATGTCGCCGGCATGGATATATTCACGCGCTTTGGCGACAGCTGCCTCGAAATCGGCCTGTGTGGTTTGCGCAACCGGTGCCTTGGACAGTGTTGTATCCGCATCAAGTTTCAGTACTGCGGCCATTTCCCCTTCATAGAGGCTGGCTTCCATACGATTGAGCACAGTCTCTGCTTCATCGGCCTGGTCGCCAGGAAGGCGAACGCAGCAGGTTAATGTGCCTCTGAGATTGTCGAACACCATGAATCGATCCACCAGCAGGAAGGCTGATTCCGGCGCATCCACGGGATCGGGCAAATCTGCCGGAATATCCTCAAAATGCGATACCAGCTGGTAACCGAAGTAGCCCACGGCGCCGCCGGCAAAGGGTAAGTCATCAGCGGCAATGAAATCCTGATGGATCACCTGTTCGCGTAACCAGTCCAGAATGCCACCATCGAATATTTCTTCCCGACCATCCCTGAAATGCAATTGTGTATGTTGTCCGCTGGCCGTTGCACGGCAGGCCGGACTGATTCCCAGAATGCTGAAACGTCCCCACTGTTCTCCACCTTCGGCGGATTCAAACAGAAAGCAGTCACCGCGGTTAACCAGCCGTGAAAACAGGCCGGGCGGGGTCAGACAATCAGCCGACACGGTGCGGCGAAACAGGCGAACGGAGGCGCTCATGTTGACAAGCCGTTCAGGCTATGGCGAAATGCGCCGCCTTCGAGACGAGCAGTCTTGAATGTCAGGGGGCCATAGCTCAGCTGGGAGAGCGCTACGCTGGCAGCGTAGAGGTCAACGGTTCGATCCCGTTTGGCTCCACCATATTCTGTACGATATTGAAAACCGGGCGTTATGCGTCCGGTTTTTTTATGCGCGTTTTTATGCATTGGTTGCAGTAAATGCTTCATGGCTGCGAAGATTATATTTTATGGCATGGCCCTGCTATCTCCAATTCATATTTTCACTTCCCGGGCCGCAGCAGATTTTCCAGGACGATGAATCCACAGTCAGTTAATATGCTGGAGGAAACAAGGAGTTTCAATGTTCGACGGGCAATTAACAGATACACTGATCACGCTACTGGCAGCATGGCTGCTGGTTGCCGGAGCTGCCTTGTGGGCTCAACGTGAAGGGCTGGGGTTGTCACAGCGTATGCTGGTTGCTTCCGGGCGCGGGCTGGTGCAATTGCTGGCACTGGCTTTTGTGTTGCACTGGATTTTCGATATTCGCTCTCATCTGGCACAGGCGCTGCTCATTGCCGGCTTTTGTTTACTGGCCGGGCACAATAGCGCCAGCCATTTTGATGGACAACGGCATACATGGGCGGCAGCCGCTGTCGGCCTGATATGCGCCTGCCTGGTGACTTTGCCATGGCTGGCGCTTAGTGGCGCAATCACCGATGATACGCGTACGCTGGTGCCATTGGGCAGCATGATTGCAGCCAATGGTATGAACGCGGTTTCGATTATGTTTGAGCGTTTGAAGTCAGGCAGCGAGGTGAGCACAGGGCTGAAGACAGCCATGATCCCGACGATTGATACGCTGCGCGTCGTCGGTCTGGTGCATATGCCGGGTATTTTTGTAGGCATGATTCTGGCTGGTGCTGCACCGATGGCGGCAGCGACAGCTCAGCTGATTGTGCTCTATATGATTGTTGCCTCGAGCTTTACCGCCTGCATGGTCAGCTTCCTGTTGATGAACCATCTGAATAAATCGAAGACAATCCGGGATGGTTCTGAATAAAGGATTTTATTTTGGCCGGCCCGCTTACAGGGCGTGCGAATCTTCTAAACTATTCAGCACCTCTTTATATTGGCCAGGCTTGAAGTGGTCGCCTTTTCCTGCGAATGTTAGCTGATGAATCAGGAGAGGGGTTTCATTGTTGCAGATTTTTTCCGGGTGAATTGTAAATGCGGCTAAAGCGGCTGGAAATGGCCGGCTTCAAATCGTTTGTTGATCCAACCAAAATAGACCTGGATCAGGGCATTACCGCCATTGTCGGACCGAATGGTTGCGGCAAATCGAATATCGTAGATGCATTGCGCTGGGTGCTCGGCGAACATTCGGCCAGACACTTACGTGGTGGTGTGATGGATGATCTTATTTTTCAGGGATCCGATACACGCTCGCCGGTTGCCATCTGTGATGTTGAGCTCACCTTTGCGATCGATAAGGGGACTCTTTCCACACCTTATCATGAACTGGACGAGATCCGGATTCGCCGCCGCCTGACCCGGGACGGCGGTTCGGATGCATTTATCAATGGCAAGATGGTACGTATCAAGGATGTGGTGGACCTGTTTCTGGATACCGGCATTTCCACACGTGCATATGCGATTGTCGAGCAGGGTTCGATTGCACGCATGGTGACAGCCAAGCCGGAAGAGCGGCGGGTTATTTTCGAGGAAGCAGCCGGAGTGATGAAGTACCGTTCCCGTCGTCGTGAGGCAGAACGTCGCATGAAAGACACCCGACAGAACCTGGATCGCGTGCTTGATTTACTGGAAGAAGTGCGCAGCCAGTGTCGCAGCCTGAAACAACAGGCTTCCCGGGCAGCACGGTTTAAAAAAATGCAGGATGAATTCAGCCATATGCAATCGATAAGCCTTGGTTTGCGTTATCAGTCACTGCAGCAGAACTATCAGGCTATTGAACAGCAATTGGCCAAAGCGCGCATGACCGAGGCTGAAGCTGCGCAGCAACTGACGAGTTGTGAGAAGGCAGTCAGTATATCGCGAGAGCGGGTGTTCGAGCATGAAAATGAGGCTCAGGGCGTACAGGATGAATTGCGCCGGGCCGAGCGAAAGCGGGCAGACCTGCAACAGCAGGCAGAGCGCATGGCTGGAGATCGACGCCTGCTTGTTGAGCGAAAGCAGGCACTGGAAAGTCACATTGCCGAGATGACGGGGCGGCAGCAGCAGCTTGTTACTGACATGGAGCAAATCAAACAACAGCTTTCTGCTCAGGATGATTCAGTGTTACAGGACAATCAGCGATCCGCAGCTGACGCAGTGCGTGTGGCTTTGGCCCGGTATCACGAGCAGGGCGAACAGCGGGACAGGTTGTTGGCCGAGTTCGAGCGCTTGCGTCACAGCAATGAGCAGTCTTTGCTACAACGCCAAAAAGCGGAACAGGCGCTGGGGCGACTGGAAGCAAGGGAGCAGCAGCTCAACGAACGACTGGTGGAACTGGGAAATCAACTGGATGAGCAAATTCGTGCATCGCAGGATACCGAACAAAAACTGACAGAAGTGCGGCACAAGTGCCGAAGCTGTGAGGACGCACTGGAAACTGCGCAGCAAGAGCTGGAATGTTGTCGCAGCAAGAGAGAACAGTGTCTACAGTCTCTGAATGCGCAGGAAGCAAGTCTGCGTGAGTTGCGCGGCGTGGTGCAGGAGTTGCGTGGACGCACCAAAAACCAGGATATATCCGAGAGTCTGCGTGATACTATCAAAGCCAGAGGCGGCATTTGGATGGATGAATCGTTGCATGTGCCGGAAGGCATGGAGGCTGCCGTCGCTGCCGCCTTGCGAGGACGCTCGGCCAATGTGCGAATTCCTGCCGGGTTGTTCGAAGCATCCGGCTGGAAAGATATTTTGAGCCAGATCAGAGATGCACCTGTAGCCTTGTTTTCAGCTCAGCACGTATCTGTTTCAGGGCAGAGGCAGTCGCTGGCGGTTGCTATGGGAATGGCATCAGAACATCCGTTGTTTGATGTTTTCGAGCCCGTTGGTCTGGTCGATGATATCACTGAGGCAGAAGGCCTGGAGGGATGTTACGTGAGTCGCGATGGCTGGCGTCGGGAGGCGAACGGCTGGTTGATTCCACCGGCCGGAAATCGTACAGCCAGGCAGCTGGCAATACAGCGCAAATTACGTGATGCCGAATCGCAAATGGTGAGGGAAGAAGCAGTGCTGGCTCAGGAGAAGCAGCAGTTTGAGAAAGCGGAACATGGGCTGGAATTACAGCAGCAGGTTTGGCAACAGGCTCATCTGGCTGCCACGCAAAGTGAGAGTGAATTTCACGGGGTGGTTGCTGCAGTCGGACGGTTGCAGGCAGAGGTTGAATCATTACAGCGTCATCAACAGCGTTTGCAAAGTGATTTGGCGGCAGTTGCTGAAGAGCGCAAACACTGGTTGTCACAGCTGGAGCAGGCTGTTCATGTGGACCAGCGGGTGCTGGATCGGGCTGAAGACAAGTTGAACAATCAGAATGGGGTGGTGCGGCAGGCCGAACAGGAGCTGGCGCAGGCCCGTCACATGTTGGCTCAGGCTGATCAGGCCATGGCGCTGTTTTCACAGGCGCGTGATAATCTGTTGAGGGAGCTGGAGCGGTTGTCAAAGGACGAACATCGTCTGAATGTGCAGATCGAGAACGATAGAGTACGACAACGACAAGTTGAAGAAGAGCTGGATAAAGCAAGGGACCAGGATGGGCTGGATCAGCAGCTGGCGTGTGCTGTCGGGGATGTGGAAAAGGCGCATCAGGCGATGAACGAGGTGCGCAGTCGGGGGCATATGCTGCAGCAGTTGCAACATGAATCCGAGCGTGGTGAACGGCAGGCTCGGCAACATCTGCAGCTGGCTGCAGAACATCGACAGGGTATTGAGGTTCAACAGGCACAGGGTGAAACGCGCTTACAGGATCTGGAAGCCGAGATTCAGACACGTTGCCAAAGCACTGCTGCCGATTTGCTGCAACGCATCGACATGGCTGACGAAGAGCTGGATGCCGAAGCGATGATGCAACGTGCCGGTGAACTGGAAGAGAGGCTGGGTCGTTTCGGGCCGGTGAATTTGCTGGCCATCGAGGAGTTCGAACAGGCCAGTGAACGCGAGAGTTTTCTGGCGGGACAGGTATCGGATCTGGAAACAAGCCTGGCCACATTATCCGACACCATTGGCCGCATTGATCGCACCACGCGACAGCGTTTCAAGGAAGTATTCGAGCAGACCAACGCCTATTTCAAGCAGACCTTTCCCCAGCTGTTTGGCGGTGGACGAGCTGAATTGAGGCTGGATTCAGATGATGTGCTGACTGCCGGCGTAGAAGTGATTGCCCAGCCACCGGGCAAACGTTTACAGGATGTTACCCTGCTTTCGGGTGGTGAAAAGGCGCTGACGGCGGTGGCGCTGGTATTTTCCATTTTCAAGATCAAGCCGGCACCGTTTTGTGTGCTTGATGAGGTGGATGCACCATTGGATGATGCCAATGTCGGACGCTTTGCTGATATGGTGCGCGAGCTTGCCGATCGCGTACAGTTTCTGTCCATTACGCACAACAAGATAACCATGCAGAAGGCCGACCGCCTGATCGGCGTATCCATGCCCGAGCCCGGTGTTTCAAAAATCGTTGCTGTTGATCTGGAGAATGTGCCGCATTAGAAGCGGCTTCGTTGAATTGCTTTTTGAGCCATTGTGGCATCAGCCCATGCATCCAATAACCTCCTGCTGACAGTAAAACCTCTGATATACGATCTGGGTTTCTATAATCTGGGAGTACGGCCGACGGCGGAAGATCTGGGCCTTGGTGGCACGGCTCCGAGCGGATTACCTTTGTCTCTGGCGCAGCTGGCCAAGGATACAGGTACCAGTGAGTTTACGCTGAACCCGGGCATTAATCTGGCAACCGATCCGGTAGGCAATGTCAAAGGTGCATTCAAGGTGCCGGGGCTGCGCAATGTGGCTTTGACCGGGCCTTATCTCCACAACGGTGGCAAATCCACCCTGGAACAGGTCATCAATCATTACGATGCCGGTGCTGATTTCCATAAGGCCAATATTGTCGATCTGGCGCCGGATATGGTGGAACTGTTCCTAGACTGTGCAGGAAAAGGCGGATCTGGCTGCATTCATGAGGGCATTAACAGATCCTCGTGTTGCCAATGAATCCGCACCATTCGATCACCCGTCGTTCAGCTATCCGGAAGGTCAAATAGTTGCTGCCGGTGGAGCTACGGATATTATGAATTCGATACCGGCTGTCGGTGCAGGCGGCCTGTCTGCCAAAGGGCTGCCGCCATTGAAGCCGTTTGATGATCCTGCCGGTGGCTCGATTCTCAGGCCGTAAAAGAGTTTTACTTGCCGGGGGTGCTTAAGCACTCTTTGGCAAGTGGCGGTAACGAATCCCACCGGGGGACACAGTCTTTTCATGCTGGCAGCCAGGGCATGATTAACCGGACAAGGGCATTTTTGGATATAATAATTGCAGTGAACTTGGGCAGCTTCTAGCGTTCGCGGTTCTATGAAACTAAAAGCATCGAAGAACCTTGATACCCTTTTTATCAAAACCTATGGCTGTCAGATGAATGAATATGATTCATCACGCATGGCTGATATGATGAAAGAAGCCTATGGTCTCCGGCTGGTGGGAATGGCGGAAGATGCCGATGTGATTCTGATGAACACCTGTTCGGTACGCGAAAAGGCCGAGGAAAAAGTATATTCGGAACTGGGGCGTTATAAAAAACTGAAAGACAAACGCCCTGATATGATTATCGGTGTTGGCGGCTGTGTCGGCCAGCAGGAAGGTGAGCGCATCCAGCAACGGGCACCTTATGTTGACATCGTGTTTGGCCCCCAGACCTATCACCGGCTGCCTGAAATGGTCAAACAGATTCGCCGGAATCGTGTTCGTGTGACCGAAATCGATATGCCGGAAATCGAAAAATTTGATCACCTGCCAAAAGTGGACGGCCATGGCATCTCCGGTTTTGTGACGATCATGGAGGGCTGTGACAAGTTTTGCACCTTCTGTGTTGTTCCCTATACGCGCGGACCTGAATTATCCCGGCCGGTTGCCGATATTCTGGCAGAGTGTTGCCAGTTGCTTGCCGGCGGGGCGGTGGAAATCAGCCTGCTGGGCCAGAATGTCAATGGTTACCGGGGCATGGGCCCGGATGGTGAAGAATGGGATTTTACCATGCTGTTGTACGCTGTCGCCGAACTGGAGGGGCTGAAACGCCTGCGTTTCACCACCAGCCATCCGATGGAAATGACACAGGAATTGTGTGTCGCATTCGGAGAGATTCCGCAATTGATGCCTTATCTGCATCTGCCGGTGCAAAGCGGTTCGGATGTCTTATTGAAAGCGATGCACCGGGGACATGACCGTGCCACCTATTTCCGGACGATAGATACGTTGCGGAAACACTGTCCCGACCTTGCACTCTCATCTGATTTTATTGTCGGTTATCCGGGCGAAACCGATGCTGATTTCGATGATACGCTGGAGCTGGTTCGACAGGTCGGTTACGACTCCGCCTTTTGTTTCAAATACAGCCCCCGCCCCGGAACGCCCGCGGCCAAGTCCGAGGATAATGTGCCTGAGGCCGTGAAGGATGCGCGTTTGCAAGCATTATTATCGTTGATGCGCGAGCAGACCCGGCAGGCGATGCAGAGGCAGCTCGGCCGGACAGTGGATGTGCTGGTCGAAAAAGCGAGTCGCAATGCAGGTGACATGCAGGGTCGCACACCCGATTTTAAAATTGTGCATTTCAGGGGGAATCCACGCCAGGTTGGACAGATCATGCCGGTGCGAATTGTTGAAGCGTATGGCCAGTCGTTGCGCGGCGAGTTGATTCTTGCCGACAACTGAGGGCATGATACACCATATGACGGTTTTAATATGAATATCCCTCTGCATCTCGAAGCACTTGAGCCATCCGCCCTGAAAAATCTGTGCGGGGCCGGCAACTGGGTGTTGAAACGTATGGAGCAGTTTTATCAGGTACGTTTTCTGGGCCGGCCGGGGCACTGGCAGATTGAAGGGGATCGTGCCGATGCTGCTGGTCAGGCGATGCATCGTTTGCTGAGGTTGTCTGCGAAACAGCCGGGAGAATTTACCGATGTCGATGTGGAGGGCGTGTTGCGTGATGGTGGTCGTGATGTAACGGTGGAGACCGGGGGGAAAGAGCCGGAAGAGAATGTCATCATTGCCGGGCGCCGGCATATCAGCGGTAAAACACCGAACCAGCGTGCCTATCTGAAAGCCATTCAAAACAAGACGCTGACACTGGCTGTCGGCCCGGCCGGTTCCGGCAAAACCTATCTTGCCGTGGCGGCGGCAGTTGCCGCGATGAATGGAAATCGGGTGGAGCGTATTATCCTTACCCGCCCGGCGGTGGAGGCAGGCGAACGGCTGGGTTTTTTGCCCGGTGATTTGCAACAGAAAGTCGACCCCTATCTGCGCCCTTTGTAC
>WFUI01000067.1 GCA_015485035.1 Mariprofundus sp. | reverse complement strand
GGAAAGAGGATCAAGAAAGGCGAGGCCAAGAGCGCGGTCAAAGCACTGATTCAAAACGTGCATCATTTCCGGGATGACTGCCTACAAAGTGAAATCGCTCCAATTGAACATGTGGTGCTGTTCGATGAGGCACAGCGGGCGTGGAATAGAGAGCAGACCATCTCGTTTATGCGGCAGAAAAAGGGTGTGCCCGATTTTGATATGTCGGAGCCTGAGTTTTTGATCTCTTGCATGGACCGGCACGAAGATTGGGCGGTCATCGTCTGCTTGGTTGGCGGGGGCCAAGAGATTAACACGGGAGAAGCTGGCATTAGCGAATGGATCAATTCGGTAAATCGCTCCTATCCAGATTGGCATGTCTATATCTCGCGACAGATTCGCGATAGCGAATATGCCGCTGGTGAAGCCATTGCCATGCTTCAGAAGCATCGTGATGTGACATATATCGATCATTTGCACCTGTCTGTTTCGATGCGCTCATATCGGGCTGAGAATGTGTCGGCACTGGTGAAACAGGTTCTTGATCTTGATGCGGCTGCCGCTCGCCAAACATTGAATTCACTGGGCGGGAAGTATCCGATTGTTCTAACCCGATGTTTGAAGAAAGCCAAAGCATGGCTTAAGCAGCAGGCCCGTGGTTCAGAACGTTATGGCATTGTCGTTTCATCCCAAGCCTCTCGCCTCAAGCCGCATGCGATCGATGTGAAATCGCCAATGAACCCAGTGCATTGGTTTCTTGAGGGGAAGGATGACGTTCGCTCATCTTATTACCTAGAGGATGTGGCGACCGAGTTTCACATTCAAGGTTTGGAGCTTGATTGGGCGTGTGTGACATGGGATGCGGATTTCAGATATAGCCAAGATGGCTGGCGGCATTTTTCATTCCGGGGTAAAAAATGGCAGCGAATCAATAAGGCTGAGCGGCAGATGTATTTGAAAAATGCGTATCGTGTGCTGCTCACGCGCGCACGGCAGGGAATGGTGATTGTTGTGCCGCAAGGGGATGTGGAAGACTGGACTCGTCCGCCTGCTTTTTATGATGACACTTTTGCCTATTTAAAGTCTATTGGATTGCCAACTATTGAATGATCATTGTTAGCTGCCAGGTTGGGGCAATGCTGACGTTACATGAAGATGCGTTTTACGAGTTCTTTCGGCCTTATCGCCACAAAGATGCCAGCCATGATATCTGGGGCGGGATCGGGCTGGAAACATTCGGCGAGGATTTGGAACTGGTGAAATCATTGCCGTTGGAGTCGGTCTGGACGGTGGTTGATGGCGATGATGCGGACCAGTGGATTCTGCCGGGCATGCATACCGTGAACTGCATCTGTTATCTGGTCACGGAAGTACCGCATGGCTGGAAAGATATTCAGTTTCGTATTCCCCGCAGGGGCTACTCGTTGACCCGGATTGGCTTGAAACGGCAAACGAATAAAATCAGGGCTGTATTGCGCTTTGCAGATTGAGGTGCTCGACCATCGGGTCGAAATCGCGATCGGAGTAGAGCAATGGAAGTTCGTGTTCAATGCAGTATGAGGCAATCATGACATCAATGGTTTTGCGCACAGTGACACCCTTTTTGCGTAAACGACGGTAGTTTTCAGCAGCCTTGAGTGCCGCTTGCGGGCCGAGCATGGCGACAACAGGCAGGAGGTTCAATAATTCCCGCGCCTTGCGAAAGTCGGCATCCTTTCGGAAACCCTGCAACACCTCGGTTAGTATCAGGTCACCCATGATCACTTCATCAATACCCAGCGCCCTGTCCAGCGCGTTGGTCTCTGCTGTGATGCGGCCGTTGAAGTAATCAATCCAGACGGAGGAATCGACAAGCATCAATAATCGGTGCGCATGGCATCCAGATCATCATCCCACGCCAGCTTGCCGCGCCATGCCTTGATGCCCTGCTGTTTTTTTAAACGGATCACTGTTTTCAAGCCCTCTTCGACAACGCCCCGCTTGGTGTTGATGCCGGTCAACGCCTGGGCTTCGGTTATCAGATCTTCATCCAGAACGATATTGGTACGCATATTCAGACCTCCGATGTGTACTGATTGGTGGTATTATACACATCAAATCAGGAAGACTCAATCTTGAAATGACTGGCAGATTACATGCCCCTCCGGAATGGTGCATTGGTAGTAAATTAACTGGCTGCAGGCGTTGAGGAATGAGTGGATTTTGCCCGGCATGCATACGGTGAACCGGATTTTCCTGAAACGGCAGACGAATAAAATCAGGCGGCTTCTTTCAGGCGTTCGGCAAGCCACATCTTGATG
>WFUI01000066.1 GCA_015485035.1 Mariprofundus sp. | reverse complement strand
CTGTGGACTATCCGCACCCGTGAACTGTACAGCGAATTTCTCCGAGGTGACCAGATAATCGACAGCCCCGGCCAAATCTTGAGTGCCCTGATGCAGGGAGCCGGCATCAAGCACTGTAGGTATGTTATTCGCTTTCGCCCATTGGCAAAGATGCATGGATATGCGCGGTTCGTGACCATCGAACAGCATCACCTTTGGCGGATGCGAAACTGTTACTGCATCTGCTGCCAGACATGGCGTATCTGCCTTGAAATTAACCACCGAGCGGGCTCCATCCGGTTTGGCAAGTATCTGGGATACCGGAGAAGGGTAGTTGCCTCGCACAATCAGTGAGGTATCGACGCCTTCAGCTTCAAATTCATGCCGATGTGCATTTCCGAACAGATCATTGCCCAGATATCCGCAAAAGCCCGCTTTGCCGCCAAGCCTGACCACGCACACAGCCGCATTGGCTGCAGGGCCGCCACCGGCCAGTTGCATCGCATCGGCAAGTATTTTTTCATCTGCTGCCGGGTGATGTTCGGCCACCATGGCGATATCATATGAAGCGTGTCCCACGCATAGTACATCAAGCATGGGGATAGATTAGCATGGCAGGGTTGATGTTACATCAAGGTACGTATTTGGAGTTGGAGCAAAGCCTGACGCGAAAGAGGAGAGTGACTGAAGTCAAGGTCAGTTGAGATAGAAGCCTAAAACGCGAAAGGGGGAGCAACCTAATGTTGCTCCCCCTTTCTTGTTGGTGCCGGAGACTGGACTCGAACCAGCACGAGTTTCCTCACCACCCCCTCAAGATGGCGTGTCTACCAATTCCACCACTCCGGCATATCAGGCCACCCGTCTGGATGGCCGGAAACGTTATTCGGCGCCTGGCAAACTATCTGTGGCCGGGGCCGGCGTGTCACTCTTCAATTTGGACGGATCAAAACCACCTTGCGTCGGTTTGGAGCTTGCCGGCTGCTCAAGCGGAGCCTGATCTGCAATGGCGCGTTCTACCACAGAGCCTGTATGCTGTTGGGAAAAGAATGCCAGCGTCAGACTGGTCAACATGAATGTTGCTGCCAGGCCTCCTGTCAGTTTACCCAGAAATGAACCGGAACCACGGCTCCCGAACAGTGTTTGCGCACCGCCGCCGCCAAAAGATACGCCCATATCCGCACCCTGGCCGCGCTGGATCAGCACTACGCCAATCAGCAGCAGTGCTACCAGCACATGTACGATAATTATAATTGTTGTCATCCTTGTCTCCTCAGCTCACCACTTTCACGGTGGCTTTCACAATCTCCATAAACGAGTCGGCCTTCAGGCTTGCTCCGCCCACCAAAGCACCTTCCACACCGGGGCAACTCATCAGCTCTTCAGCATTGCCCGGGTTGACGCTGCCACCGTACAGGACGCGACAATCGTGGCCGAGTCGCGTTAATTCTTCATGTACAAATGCGTGTGTTTCGGTCACTTGTTCCGCAGATGCAGTGACACCCGTGCCGATGGCCCAGACCGGTTCATACGCCACTGTCAGCGGCATTTCTTTCGGCGCACCCTTGAGAATCGACAGCTGTTCAGCCAATACCGAATTGGTAATACCTTTCTCGCGTTGCTCCAGTGTTTCACCGATGCACAGGATAGGCTCCAGTCCGTGCAGCCAGGATGCATTCATCTTGGAGCGAATCTTGGCATTACTCTCGCCAATGATGCTGCGGCGCTCGGAGTGTCCGATAATCACATAGTGGCAGTTGGCATCGCGCAACATCATCGGACAGATAGAACCGGTGAAAGCCCCTTTGTCTTCATTATAGACATTCTGTGCACCCAGTACCACGCCCATCGAGGCCAGCCGATCAGACATGGGGTGCAGCAGCGTGAACGGTGGCATCAGCGCCACTTCGACAAGATCCGGAGCCGGATTACCCCCGAAGGCATCCATGAACTCATTGGCCTCCTGAAGTGACCCATTCATTTTCCAGTTTCCCGCAATTAAACGGCGTTTTTCACTGCTCATGCCAGACCTCCCGGATATTGTTGCCGAATGTTCCAGAAAGCTGAACATCCATAGCCAACGGCTCGAAAAAGGTTGCGGATTCTAGGAACAATCCCTTATAAGGCAAGGGCCAATAAGAAATGTTATATCTGATGCCGATATCGGCTACGCTTGCCCTATGAAAGACCATCATTTCCAACGCCCGAAAAAGGCGCTTGGGCAACATTTTTTACGGGATCACAGTGCTATTCGCCGTATCGCGTGCGCCATCCCTGAAGGGGTATCTGTGATCGAAATCGGTCCGGGCCCCGGAGCGATCACCGAAGCCTTGCTGAACCGGGCTGGCAAACTGGCTGTGATTGAGATGGATGATCATTTTGCGACCCATTGGCAAAGCGTAGCTGAAAAAAATAACGTGTTGTCAGTGATTCATGGTGATGTGATGCAGGAGCTGGATCGGGCGGTGAAATCCATTCAACCGGACTGGATTGCCGGCAATTTACCCTACAATCTCAGCGGCCCGCTGACGGCCATGCTGGCGGCATACGCGCTCCCCGGAGGCATGGTATTGATGTATCAGCGCGAAGTGGCTGAGCGCATTGCGGCTGACCCCGGCAGCAAAGTCTACGGGGGACTGTCAGTGCTGGTGCGTCACTATTATGATGTGAAACGGCTGCTGGTTCTGCCTCCCGGAGCTTTTTCGCCGCCGCCGAAAGTGCATTCGGCAGTGATTCTGCTGACGCCACATGGAAAAAGTCCGGCATGTAAATATCAGTATTTGCAGCAAACCGTACGGCAGGGCTTTGCCCATCGCCGCAAAACGATTGCCAATAATTTCAGGGGTTCTATCACTGCTGAACAGTTTGAGGCGATTGGTATTAACCCGCGCAAACGACCTGAACAACTGGATTATGATCACTGGGTCAGTATCACCAACCAGTTAAATGATGCATAAATATTTTAAGGGAACCCTGATGTTCCAGAGTGCCCTTCATTCTGTCCACGATAACGCCCGGCAACCATCGTTCAATGCTTCACATGTTGTTATGCGGAAGTCTTTAACCAGTCATCCAGTTCACCACGGCGTTCCAGTGCATAGAGCTCATCACAACCACCGACGTGGCGGTTGTTGATAAAAATCTGTGGAATGGTGCGTGTGCCGGGGGCGCGTTCAGACATTTCAGCCTGCCGTTTGATATCTTTCCGTACATTGTATTCGGAGAATTCAAGGCCTTTTTTCTTAAGCAAAGCCTTGGCGCGTACACAATAGGGGCAGAAATCGCCGGAATAAACTTCAATAGTTGTCATGGTTAAACCTATCCTTTGAGTGATGTGCGTGCCAGCGACAGTACGTTTATCGGCACACCCAGCTTCAAGCTGGCACGGGCGGCAAAATGCAATGTCGATCCGGTGGTCAGAATATCATCGACAATCCAGACCGAAGTAACCTGATCGGCCAAATCCTGCCATCGCGGACCGTAGTCGTCAGCCAGCGCAAATGCCTTACGCAGGTTTTTCCGCCGGGCCTGACCTGAAAGGGTCGATTGTCTCGGTTGTTCACCGATGCGCCGAAGCAAATGCCAGTCCCGGATACATCCCGTATCATCAGCCAGCCATTTACAGAGATTGGCGGCATGATGCTGGCCATGCTTGCGCATCCGGGAGAGTGGCATGGGTACGGGCAACAATAATGAATGTTCATCGATTTTCTCCCGGATGGTCGGCGCAGCAGCGTCCACCAGCCAGCGTACTGCCGCATCATGGGCATGCAGTTTCCATTCCAGAATCGCATCCCGAACCGCCCCGTGATAGCAATACAAACTGCAGGTGTGGCACTGGGGCGGTGGTTTTAGTAAACAGCGCCCGCAAGGGCCGGGTTGCATCTCTGCAGGCAATGGCATGCCACAGCGGCTGCAGGTGGAGTGCGGCCATATTTCAATGCTTTCAAGGCATGAGGTGCAACAGCCATTGCCGGCAGGCATCGGGGTATGACAGAAAAGGCAGGACGGTGGAAACAGTAAATCACGCAACTGGTTAACCAGAGAGGCACCTTTGGTTGACAGCATGTTCATGCCAACCAGCATGCCGGATATGATCGATTCACGCAATTGGTTTACAGAAATACCCGAAACACGCCAGCGCCGTTTTCTTGCATCCCGGCGCAAAGGCGTATGTATTGAAGTGAACGGCCGGACGTTGGCTAATTTTTCCAGTAACGATTATCTGGGGCTGAGCACGCATCCTGATGTTTGTATGGCGGCAGAAAAAGCATGTTCCATCATGGTGGGAAGCGGCGCTTCACGACTGGTGTCGGGGGATGATCCGATGCTGCACCGGCTGGAAGAAAAACTGGCTCGCTGGAAAGGGTATGAAGCCTGTCTGATTACAGGATCGGGCATGCTGGCCAATCTCGGCCTGATACAGACTCTGGCTGATCGGCATACACATCTTTTCACTGATAAACTCAATCACGCTTCGCTGGTGGATGGCGC
Source organism: Mariprofundus sp. (assembly GCA_015485035.1). GTDB lineage: Bacteria > Pseudomonadota > Zetaproteobacteria > Mariprofundales > Mariprofundaceae > Mariprofundus. The sequence goes on along the minus strand of WFUI01000066.1, from coordinate 3,393 downwards.
ACGCTTGTCCGGAGCCAAAACCCATCGTTATGCACATCTGGATACAGATCAGCTTGCACAGCAGCTGGAGCAGCATGTTGCCGAAAAGCGTATCATTGTTTCCGATGGTGTGTTCAGTATGGACGGCGATTGTGCCAACGTCAGTGTATTGCTCCAACTGGCTGAAGAACACGATGCCCTGCTCATTATTGATGATGCACACGGCATTGGCACAGTCGGGACAAATGGCGCAGGCCTGACATCCATGCATAAGATTGCAGGGCATGCCCGGCTGGTCGAAGTGGGCACGTTCGGCAAGGCATTCGGAAGTTATGGTGCATTTATTCTCGGTACGAATGAATTGATTGAGGGATTAAGGCAACGCCAGCGCACAATGGTATATTCCACAGCATTGCCGTTGGCGATGATTGCAGCGGCTGAATCGGCACTTGGCCTGATCCAGCAGGGTAAACAGGTCGGTCAGTTGCAGAGTAACCTCGCACATTTCAGGGCGGGCACCGCAGCACTGGGTTTTATGGTTTCCGGGACAGCCATTCAGCCATTGATTGTGGGGTCTGATACACAGGCTCTGGCTATGTCGAAAGCATTGGCCGGGCATGGTTTTTTTGTTGCTGCTATTCGTCCGCCGACAGTGCCGGAAAACACGGCCAGACTGCGTTTCACCTTAAGTGCATCACACAGTATGGAGCAGATTGATACATTGATTGATTACCTCAGGAATATTGTATGAAACAGCTGGTTTTTTTGCATGGTTGGGCCCAATCGCAGCAGATTTGGTACCAACAGCATGAAACATTTCCCGATGCTCTTTATTTGAACCTTCCCGGTCATGGTGGTTCGGACGATTTGACACCTGATGCCTGGGCCGGAATATTAGCCGAACAATTGCCTGCGGAACCTTGTGTGTTGGTCGGTTGGTCATTGGGGGGCATGCTGGCATTGCAGATTGCCCGGTCTTTTCCCGATCGTATTGCAGCTTTGGCACTGGTTTCAACAACCCCCTGTTTTCGCAGCAAACCGGACTGGAAACCAGGTTGCGATCAATCACTGTTTGCGGCTTTTGAAGAGGCTGTTGCAAGCGGGAGCGGGAGATTATTAAACCGTTTTTTTGCTTTGATGCTGCATGGCGATGGCTTGAGTCGGAGTGATTATAATATGCTGGCCAAACAGGCAGTGGATCGAAAACATCCGCCATCGTCAGCGGGATTAAGCAATGGTCTGGAATTACTTGAATCGATGGATCTGCGACAATGTGTTGCCGAAGTACCTGTGCCGACACTGGTTGTGCATGGTGAGCAGGATGCGATTGTTTCAACAGATTCCGGGCGCTGGCTGGCGGAATCTATACCCGATAGTCACTTGCGGCTGTTTCAAAACTGTGGACATGCGCCCTTTCTGACGCAGCCTGAAATATTTAACCGAACTTTTATCAACTGGTGGCAAACACTGTGAATCATTCCTCTATCGAGTCCCATATTAAAACCAGCCATGTGAAACGTGCATTTTCATCAGCTTCTGACAGTTACGATGCGCATGCCGTATTGCAACGCGAAATTGCCGACCGTTTATTGGCACATCTTGCTTTCACCAAAATCCAGCCGAAGCGTATTCTCGATATCGGTTGTGGCACCGGCTACTTCACCCGCCTGTTGCGTGGAAAATTCAAGCGTGCCGGGATTGTTGCGGTGGATCTGTCCGAGGCCATGGTACAAAGTACACGCAAAGGGCATGGACGGCGTTTACCCTGGCATGGGCGTCATGATCATATCAGCGGTGATGCAGCCGCACTGCCGCTTAAAGCAGAGCAGTTCGATCTGGTGTGTTCGAATCTGACCATGCAATGGTTATCCGATCCGCAGGCGATGTTGCAGGAAATGCGGCGGGTGCTGGCACCGGGTGGGTTGATGTTGTTTTCGACATTTGGTCGACGCACGCTTGCCGAATTGAGGCAGTCGCTGGCCAGTATTGAACCCGAACGCGCCGGCCATGTCCTCCCGTTTCCGGATGTTATGTCCCTGGGTGATGCGCTGATGAAACTGCCGATTGAGCTGCCTGTTACAGATACTGATCTGTTTACCCTGACTTATCCCGATACCATCAGCCTGATTCGGGAGTTGAAAGGGCTGGGCGCTTCAGCTTCGGCCATCCGTGGCCGCAAAAGTGGTCTGTATGGCCGGTCGCTCATCAAAAAGCTGGAGTGTGAATATTCAGATAAACACCGGGGCGACGATGGTAAAATTTACGCTACGTTTGAGGCGATCTACGGCCAGGCCTGGTATAAAGAAACTGGTTATGAGCATCGCGAAGGCATGATTCCTATTCGAGCCGCAGGGGACATCAATCTGCATGGGGTGTAACGTTTTTATTACCGCCACGGATACAGAGGCTGGTAAAACCTGGGTAACTGCTTCTGCTATCCGCGCACTGCTTCAGCAGGGTGTTCATGCCAGGGCTCTGAAACCTGTCGCTTGCGGGCTGAATGAAGCCGGTAAAAATGAGGATATCGAAAGACTGCTTGCCGCCCAGGGGTCGGGAAATGCCAATGACATTAATCTTTATCGTTATGCCTTGCCTGCAGCTCCGTCACAGGCCGCTGCTGCTGAGGGTCAACGGATAGATACAGATCGCCTGGTACAATGGTGTCATCGGCAGTCGGAAGATGTGCATACATGTTTGATCGAGGGGGTGGGAGGTCTGATGACTCCACTTACCGACAGCTTGTTCGTGTCCGACTGGATCGAGGCCATGGAGGGCTGCGAGGTGTGGCTGGTTATTGCTTGCAAGCTTGGCGCCATTAATCAGGCGATGCTGACGCTGGAGAAACTCAAACAGATGGGTTGCTCTCCCGCGCGTATGTTTTTCAATGCGACCGCGATCGAACAGAATGCATGGATTAAACCTGTTGCAGATGCAGTTGCGCCTTTTGTCGAAGATGACTGTCATATCATCAGGCTTCAGAACATGGAGCCGGTCACACTTTAACCATTCGTGTTAACAGACTCTGAGCCGACGACACCTTTCCATCCAAAGGCAAGCAACAGGGCCAACATGGGTGCACCGGAACCGATTTTCCCCGCCGCCAGCATTTGCAGTGCTTGCCGGCGCGATACCCAGTAGCTGCGAATATCCTCATGCTCCTCTGCACAACCGCCGCCCTCGCCAACCGGCTTATGTTTGTCCACCATGCCGAGAAACAGATCGATTCGCTCCGAGCAGGCTCCCGGCGTGGTATAATAACGCCCAAGGAAGGTGACATCGGTGGGTACAAATCCCGATTCTTCCCGGGATTCTCGAATCACCGCCTGTTCTGCGGTTTCGCCTTCATCAATGATGCCTGCAACAATCTCGATCAGCCACGGGTTTTCATTACGTACAGCAGGCCCCATGCGGAAT
>WFUI01000065.1 GCA_015485035.1 Mariprofundus sp. | reverse complement strand
TTCCAAGGATGGGCACAGCAGACAGCATTAGAGGAACAGATGCATAAGCAGAGATATAGAATGCATTGGCTTTACTTAATTTGGCATTACCGAACGACCTGGTAGCCCAGGATATGTATAAAGACCAGAATTTAAGAGCAATCAGCCCCAGACCCCAGCTGACAGGCACCATAAACAGCATTGTAAAACTGTGGAAAGGAACCCCAATAAAGGATGCTGCCAATATTACTATCGTGGCCAGAAAAATTGAATTAGCATAAAAAGCAGCAGGTGGAAGTTCCGAAAAGAATTCCTTCGGGCTGGTTAGCATGCCTTGCAATGACAGCAAAAGCGTTTGCATTGGCCTGTTTTTATCAAAATATTGCATAGAGAACCTCCGGAAGGTTGCGCAGACTTGCACTGAAAGACAGAAGATGCAAGTGGCTGTTTTTTTACACTTGCGATGAACCTGTTATCAATTTAACGTGTAAAGCTGGGGCTCGAAATAGAGTAATGATATGATAGTCAATCTCACAGCTGTTTTGATTCACAATTACTATGTGGCTCCTTTTTGTTACGTCGCATAATGGATATTATGTAAAGTTATAGGAGTTGTGCATGCCGGAACGTATTTCCAGTAAAAGCAATTATTACGATAAGTTATATACACTAATGAATGTGTTACGTAAGGAATGTCCATGGGACCGGGAGCAAACCATATCATCACTTCGCCAATACACGCTCGAAGAAGTACATGAAGTTATTGAAGCCATTGATCAAGTCGAATCCAATAATAATTGGCAACCTTTAAAGGCTGAACTTGGTGATTTACTGATTCAGATACTGTTCTATTCCTGTATTGCTGAAGAATCAGATCAATTCAATCTGGCTGATGTGATTGATGCGTTGATCGAAAAAATGATTTACCGCCATCCCCATGTGTTCGGGGAAACAGTGACTGAGAATAATCTGGACGATCAATGGAACAGGCTGAAAGATGCTGAACATGCAAACAGAAAAAGCCTGATGGATGGCATCCCCCCTCTTCCGGCTCTGAAATATGCACAGAAGCAACAACAACGGGCTGCCAGAGTCGGATTTGACTGGACTGAAGCATCGACAGTGCTCGATAAAATGCGTGAAGAACTGGCTGAATTTGAATATGAGGTGTTAAATCACTCCGGTTCAGAACGATTGGAAGATGAGTTTGGTGACTTACTGTTTACACTTGCTAATTTGGCGCGAAAAATGGATTTGGACGCAGAGCTTTGTTTGATGCGCACCAATCGAAAATTTGGCCAGCGTTTCAGGCATATGGAAGATTTGGCAATGCATGAGAATCAATCACTCTCAGAGATGGATATCAGCGCACTTGAACAGCTCTACAAAAAGGCTAAAGACATTGAAAAACAAGAGGTTATAAATGAAAGATAATATAGAAAATCAGGATGATCAACAGCAGGAATTACAAATACAGGTACCTGGCGAAGTTCAGGGCGGTCGCTATGCCAATCAATTGTTTGTGACACATACACAGGAGGAATTTATACTGGATTTTATTCTGGCCACACACCCAGCGGCCATACTTAATTCACGAGTCCTTGTCAGCCCATCTCATGCCAAACGGATTATCTCTGTTTTACAGGATAATATCATGCGTTATGAAAGCGTTTTTGGTGAAATAAAAAACATTATGCCTGCTGGTAAACCGGATCATATTATTGCTAATTAACTGTATTCCATCTCTGATTCAGATAAACCTTTACCGCAGCAGTGCATCAGTAATACTTTGTGCATAATGAAATGGACAATCTCAAATCAGCTAACCATAGGAAGGGTATTTATTATTCCCGTGTTTATGGTGGCATTTCTTATCCCCGGTGATTTGGGACACTGGTTGTCCGGTCTATTATTTATTATTGCCGCACTGACAGATTATCTGGACGGATATCTTGCCCGATTGAGAAATGAAGTAACAACATTTGGGCGTTTTTTGGATCCGGTTGCAGATAAATTACTGGTTGCCTCAGCACTGGTGCTGCTTGTATCCGCGGATATGGCCCCTGCCCTGCTGGCGGTTATCATCATTGGCCGTGAAATTACAATTGGTGCATTACGCGAATGGCTGGCCGAAAGATCTACCATTGTTCATGTGTCGCTGATTGCAAAATGGAAAACTGCCATTCAATTGATTGCTGTTTCAACATTGCTCTTACATGTCGATGTTTTTGGGCTTTCCCTGCATAGTATCGGGCTCTTTCTGTTGTGGATTGCTGCATTTCTGACGCTGTGGTCCGGATACGAGTACATTAGAGATGCCTGGCCTGAACTGATGGATGAGTTGAACGATTAAGTGCGGCATTTGCAATTTTGATGATCAGGACATGACCAAATCCTGTGTATATTTTGATTGACGAAGCAGAAGTGTTCGTTAATCTTCGCCGCGTTCCACAGGTCCCCATCGTCTAGTCGGCCTAGGACACCGCCCTTTCACGGCGGCAACACCGGTTCGAATCCGGTTGGGGACGCCAGCTTAACCCCAGTTATGGTTTTCATAGCTGGGGTTTTTCGTTTTGGTTTTAAGGATGTATCCCCCTTGGGGACGCCAATTAAATCAAGCACTTACAATTTTGTAGGTGCTTTTTTTATTGCCCGATGCTCAATTATCGATGATTGTTGTTCGATGCATATTGAATAACCTTTTGATGCCTGTCGTACTCCATTGAAAATCGATACAGGAAATTATTTCAATTTCTGCTTCCGAGAAATTCGATAAACTTCTAGAAAAAACTGTTATTTTGATGCAAGTCTTGTCAGGAGCGAATAATCTCGTACCAAGGAAACGCTGATTCATTCAGAGCATCTGTCAGGCTATGGGTGGCAACGTCGCCGACCGACAGGTATAATAAACGGGGTTTCATACCATATGCACATGCATAGTCCCATTCGGGCGTGCAGGTACAACATACTTTCCTGAATTGTGTATGCTCAGGCAATACGATATTTTGCCTGAGCGGGCTGATTTTGTCAGGATGGCAGTCGCATTGTTTGCAATTTATCCAGGATTCCATAGTCGTATAACGGGAGTGCGTTTATGCATATAATGGAAGGAAGTTCAGATGATACGGATGCTGTAAAAGCCGTTATCGAGGCAGTGGAAGACTGGCCTGAGGATACAAACCGGCAACCGGATATGATTTTTGTTTTCCATTCCACGGCCCAGAGTCCTGATATTGTAGCGGCCTGTCTTGCAGAACGCTTCCCGGACGCACTCATCGCCGGGTGTACCACGGCTGGAGAATGGCAGACGAAACAGCATCAGAATGGAACGCTGGTATTATTGGGTATTAGTACAGATTCTATTCGCTGGGGGGTCAGTGTGTTGGACCGTTTTAATTGTCCCCCTGCCAAGGCGGTTCAAGCAGTATGTACCGATCTGACACAACAATTGGGCATCGAGTGGAGTGATTTACATCCGGATGACTATTTCTGTCTGAGTTTTTTCGATGGAATGAGTAAACAGGAAGAAACATTTATTGCCGCCATGTCCTCTGAATTGGGAAATATTCCACTGTTGGGCGGTTCTGCGGGTGATGATCAACAATTTGAAAAAACTTATGTGATTGCCAATGGCAAGGCTTATGAAAATGCCGCTGTATTTGTACTCGCAGAAACCAAAATCCCTTTTCATACTCTGAAACATCAGCATTTTATTCCCGGCGAAGCAACTGTGGTGATTACCAGAGCGAATGTGGCAGAACGAGTAGTTTATCATCTGGACGGCATCCCCGCTGCAGATCGCTATGCCCAATTGCTGGGTCTGAAACTGGAGGAACTGGAGCCTCAGGTTTTTTCAAAATATCCTCTGATCTATTCATATGGCGGTGAGTGCTATGTGCGTGCTGTCCAGCAGATTGGCAAGGATGGCTCACTGGTCTTTTATTGTGCTATAGAAGAAGGCATGGTGCTCAATTTATGTGAGCATCAGGATATGCTCGCCGAATTTGATAAGGCCATGAAGAAACTGGTGCAGAATACGGGTAAAGTAAGGCTGCTGTTCGTCTGTAATTGCATATTACGGGATGTTGAGGCCAGAGGTGCCAATCTGACTCAGTTGCTGGTGACGAAAGCCAATAAGGTTGCCGACAATATTATCGGTTTTGATACCTATGGAGAGCAATGGCAAGGTTTGCATATCAATCAAACCATGGTGGCTCTGGCTCTGGGCTGTAAATGACACAAGAACTCACAAGAGAACAATTGCAAAAGCAGCTTGAGGCAGCCCGGGAAACCATTATGGCTTTGAGCAAACGTATGCACCAGATTGAGGATGGAGCAAATCAGTCGCCATTTCTGCAGCAGCTGATTGCCTATCAAAAACGAATCAGAACGGAAGCGGAAAGATTAAAGCAAAGTCAGGCATGGGCGAATTCGTTATTCCAGGCATCTTCTGATGCGATGATATTGTTAGATAAGAAACGATGCATTGACTGTAATAAAGCAGCATTGCATCTGTTCGGTTTTGATTCCCGAAAGGTCTTTCTTGAGACCCACCCTTTTGAGTTTTCTCCCCCCAGGCAGCCATCCGGATGCCGTTCATTGCAAGAAGGTATCAGAAAAATTGCTTCAGCAATTGAATCGGGAAGTAACCACTTTGAATGGGTCTATAGACGTATGGATGGAAGCGAATTTCCTGCGGAAGTGTGGTTGAGCGCAATAGGATCGGATAGTGCAAGGCTTGTTATGGCTACAGTACGCGATATCAGTGAGCGCAAACTGGCGGAAAAAGCCCTGCTCGATTCGCATGCAAATCTGGAACGGCTGGTTGAAGAGCGCACTAGAGATGTGCGTGATATAGCTATGATTATCGAATCAACCCCCAGTTTCGTCGGAATGGCAGATTCGCATGGAAATATTGTATATGTTAATCCGGCCGGGCTTGAAATGGTGGGACTTGAACGGGACGCGCCGGTTGACGGCATGAAGATATCTGATTTCCATTCGCTGGATGAAAGCCGGAGAATTATCGAAGAAATATTTTCAAAAGTAGTAAAAGAAGGAACCATACAGGCAAGTTGTAAATTTACTCATTGTGATGGCAGTGAAATTCCTGCTTCTGCAGTGTTTATGGCGCTTTCCGATGGGGAGGGGAAGTCTGGGAAGTTTGCAGTGGTTGCAAGAGATCTGCGCAAGGAACAGGAACTTCAACACCAGATGGAACATGTGGACAGGCTGGAATCGCTGGGAGTCTTGGCCGGTGGTATTGCGCATGATTTTAACAATATTCTGACTGCTGTCATTGGCAATGCAGGGATGGCCATGCGATTGCTGGGTAACACTTCTCCCGTACAAAAGTATTTGCAAAGAATAGAAGACAGCAGTTTGCAGGCTGCTGAATTATGCAACCAAATGCTTGCATATTCAGGGAAAGGAAAATTTGTTATTCAATCGGTGAATCTTTCTAACCTGGTTGCCCAGATGACCTCATTACTGGAGGTTTCGATTGCCAAACATGCTACGCTTCAACTCCAGTTATGCGAATCATTGCCTGCCGTTGATGCTGATAGTACGCAGCTTCAACAAATCCTCATGAACCTGGTTATTAATGCATCTGAAGCGATTGATAAACACAATGGTATCATTGTCATATCGACCGGGGCCATGGAGGTTGGCAAATCTGATCTGCAAGCATCGATTCATCATCCAGATACAGGGCCGGGATATTATGCCTATATTGAGGTTTCAGATAACGGGTGTGGTATGGATGAGGAGGTTATGAAAAAAATATTCGACCCATTCTTTACCACCAAGTTTACCGGACGCGGACTTGGCATGAGCGCAGTTCTTGGCATTGTTCATGGGCATAACGGACTGCTTCAGGTTAATTCGGATCGGGGTTGTGGCACTACATTCAGGGTTGCATTCCCCGTTTCCATGTCAGAATCCACGCACCATATTGATGAACATAAACATGAAAAAGTGACCGGTTCAGGGACAGTCCTTGTGGTGGATGATGAACGGGTTGTGCGTGAACTGGCGAGCATGTTTCTTGAAGATATGGGCTATCATGTGCTGACTGCAAACGATGGTAAGGAGGCTGTGACCGTGTTTTGTGATCACCATGATAAAATTACCGGTGTAATCCTGGATATGACCATGCCACATATGGACGGGAAAGAGTGCTACGCTGAACTATGCAAAATTGATCCGGATATAAAGGTGATACTGTCCTCGGGCTATAATGAAGAAGATGCAACCTCAGGTTTTAAAGGGAAAAACCTTGCGGGGTTTATTCAAAAACCATATCAGATTAATGTATTCCAGGAGTATATTGCCAGGCATTTTTCAAAATAAAGAATATAGTTTTATAGCAACCCTTCCCAATACCCTGTATTTAAACAGACAATGGGCAGAGAATGTCGTTCGTCGGAAATATGCGGGTTTTGCTTATAAATAAGCCGTATACGATCGGCTGCTGAGAAAATACAAAGTTTTTGCGGCAAGCCATTCTTCGCCGCCCATGCTTCCTTGAGTTCCCCGTCGGGCTGTTTTCCCTTGCCTTTATTCATGCACAGACGTGGAATAAGGCTATGCCTGAATTGTCTAGCACTGCCCTGCCCGAATCATTGCACACACTTTGTCGCAAAATTGGCAAGGCAGGTGGACATGCATGGCTCGTTGGTGGATGTGTTCGTGATCTGATACTTGGCATGCAACCGAAAGACTTTGACCTGGAAGTCTATGGCCTGCAGCCCGAACAGCTAAAAGCAGCCCTCAACAGACTTGGGCGCACGGAGTTTGTTGGACGCCAATTCGGTGTATTTAAACTCTGGCTGGGTACGCTGGAAGTTGATGTGGCTATGCCCCGGTCGGAATCAAAATCGGGCAGCGGACATCGTGGCTTCGATATCGCCATTGACCCGGATCTTTCTCCTGAAATAGCCAGTTTACGCCGGGATTTTTCTATCAACGCCATGATGTTCGATCCTTTGAATAATAATGTTATGGACTTTCATGGTGGAATAAAAGACCTTGAAAACAAAGTGTTGCGCCATATAAGTCATGCTTTTTATGAAGATCCGCTCAGGCCTTTGCGGGCGATGCAATTTGCTGCACGGTTTCAGTTACAACTGGCCAGGGAAACCGCTGAACTATGTAAAAAAATGCTTGGCGAAGTGAAGACTTTATCCACAGAGCGCATCTGGGGCGAATGGCAAAAATGGAGTCACGCTGAATTCCCATCGTATGGATTACAAGTGCTTGAAGACAGTGGCTGGCTTGGACTATATCCTGAGCTGGAAGCTCTGATCGGTTGTCCACAGCCTCCCCGTTGGCACCCTGAAGGTGATGTCTGGAGACATACCATGCAGGTTTGTAACCAGGCTGCGCGGATTGCCTGTACCAACAATCTGGATAACGCCACAACGGAACAACTGCTGTTTGCTGCCCTGTGCCATGATTTTGGTAAACCGGCCTGCACAAAATCTGATAAATCAGGGCAGATCAGCTCGCAGGGCCATAGTGAAGAAGGTATAGCGCCAGCTAAACAGTTCTTGTGCAAGATTGGTGCGCCTGCCCGCCTGTTTGAATACATCCGTCCGCTGATACTTGATCATATTACGCATTTGCATGGAGATCCAACGCCAAGGGCTTTACGCCGTCTGGCCCACCGCCTGGAACCGGCCAATATTGAGTTGTGGGAAATGCTGGTCGAGGCGGATGCATCAGGGCGATCCCCTGCCCCGCCATCCAGGCCTGCGCTGGAATGGTTACAACAGGCGACCAAACTCAACCATCATCATTCTGCTCCTCAGCCCATTGTCACTGGTAAAGTGTTACTAAAGCTCGGCCTGCTCCCTGGCCCGGAGATGGGATTACTCATAAAAAAAGCATATGCAGCACAACTGGAAGGCGCATTCGGGGATAAGTCATCAGCGTTGGCATGGTTAGAGAAATCCGGACTTATCGGATAGCCCAGTCTCAGCACTGGATGATGCTGTGTCATTGCTGTTTGCTACTGAATCATATATACTGGTTTATGTATTTGATCAGGTTATAAAGGTAAATCAGCATGGCTGAATTGAATCTGCACGAAGAACATAATGGCCTTCAGTGGGGCTTGCGTGTCGGAACTGAAATCGTTGCCTCGACCATGGTCGGGCTGGGTATCGGTTATTACCTGGATCACTGGCTCGATACCCGTCCGCTTATGCTGATTCTGTTTGCTGTGTTCGGCCTGACAGCCGGCTTTATCAACCTTTATCATTTGATGGTTGTGGCGCCGCAGAAAAAGAACACCACAAAAGACAAACAACCGGATAAACCATGAACCTGGATACGAGCAAGGCGATTGAGCACTTCAGAGTGGAGGTTTATCACGACCTTCATGTGTTGCTGCTCGACCTGTCAATATCCAATACGGCTGTTTATATGTGGATTGCGATTGCTCTGGTCGGTATTTCGCTGCACCTGATGATGATGCACCCGAAACTGGTACCGGGAACCTGGCAGTCACTGGCTGAAATGCTGTATAGTTTTGTTGCCAGTCAGACATTGTTGAATATCCGTCACGGGGGTGAAAAATATATCCCGCTGATGTTTACACTGTTTACGTTTATTCTGGGTTGTAATCTGGTCGGGTTGATCCCCGGTTCATTCACCCCCACAGCGCAACTGGCGGTTACAGGTACACTGGCAGGAGGAATCTTTCTCTATGCCATCATGTTGCGGTTCTATCTGCATGGATGGGGTTTCTTCCGCGCCTTTGTGCCTGCGGGAGCACCGAAAATCCTCATGCCGCTGATGGTTCCGATCGAGCTGATTTCGTTTCTTGCCCGCCCGATCACACTGGCATTACGGCTGTTTGCCAATATGACCGCAGGCCATATGGCACTTGGTGTATTGGCAGTCCTTGGCCTGGCTGTGCCCTGGTTTATCCAGTGGCTCCCACTAGGATTTACCGTCATGCAAATAGCGCTGGAGATTGTCATCGCTTTTATTCAGGCATTTATTTTTATGGTACTCTCTTGCGTATATATTGATGACGCGCTGACAGGCCATTAGAATGAAACAGACAATGTGTCTGCATGATTTTTTCCACCCCGGGGTTGTAGCTATGGGCTGGGAAAAACACACACGTCAGGGAGATTCGTATGGATGCTCTAACAATGGTTCCAATTGGCATGGGTTTGGCTGCAGCCGGAATGGCTGGTGCCGGTATCGGCATCGGGCTGATCTTCAGTAAAATGATTGAGGCTGTTGCCCGACAACCGGAGGCCGAACCCATTCTGTCCAAATATGCCTGGATCGGTTTTGCGCTGGTCGAAACGATTGCGCTCTATGCGCTGGTAATTGCCTTTATCATTATGGGTATGGGTTAGAGGCCCCGCGAACGCATGCCACAATTTGACAGCACATTTTTCGTAGCGGAAATTTTATGGACTATCGTCTCGTTTGCTGTGCTGTTTGGATTGCTCAGTCGCTGGGTGCTGCCACGGATTGCGACCATTTTGCGTCAACGAACGCAGCTGATAAAAGATGAAATTGCGCAAGCACACAAAACCCGGCAACAGGCGGAATCCCTGAAAAAGGAGTATGCAGCCAAGCTGGCTGCTATCGAGAAAGATGCAAAACAGATGTTCGATGCATCCGAAAAGCGCGTTATTGAACGACGAAAGCAATTAATGGCTGAATGGAAAAATGAGATGGAGCGCAAAAAGCTCGCTTTTCTGGAAGATGCAGAGGTAATCCGTCAACAGGCCATTCGTGATATTCGAGCCCAATCAGCTGATCTTATTGTCGAAGCAACCGGTAAACTGATACATCGGAAAATCGATGAATACGAAGCACAAAAAATTCTCGAGGAGGCAATTGAAGAATTTGAACAGACCCCACTCAACAAAACGAAAGAAACACATTAAAGAGAGCTAATATGTAATAAAACCGACCATCCAGCATATGCCGATGCCCTAATTGAAATGATGGGTGAATCTGAAATATGGTGGCCTTGGATATCCCATTAAATATTTTTGCAATGAAGGCTCCGGATAATAACCAACGATTGCGCTCAACTATTTGAATTTATTGAATTTTAATTGCATGGCGATATAATGCCAGAAAATTAAAAAGGTGGCCTTTCATGCCCAGATATAAACGATTTACCGATGCTTCAGTTAGTGAAAAAATACTGGATTCAATGTTCCTTATTACCATTGGCCTGGCTTATCTGTTTGCTCTGCTGAACCTCTATTACACCCATCAGGGACGCGATGGAGAGCCGGGGCTTTCTGTTAAGGATGTGATGATCGCCTACTACGGCAGTCACAACCAGACCCGTCTGGGTGCTGCTATCAATGGTCCGATGGAATCCAACCTTCCCAGCCCTGCCGCCAAACAGGATATCCTGGACTGGATTAGCCATGGCGCGACAGAAGAAGAGTTTCATGAAAAGGTCGAGCCTATCCTGCAAAACAACTGTGTGATGTGCCATTCAGCTGAAAGTGGCATGTCCATCCCCCACTTCACGTCCTATGCAGAAGTCGTCAAGCTAACCGAGACAGATACCGGTGCGACCATCCCTGCACTGGTGCGTGTAACTCATATTCACCTGTTTGGTATAGCATTTATCCTGTTTTTTGTCGGACGTATTTTTATACTGTGTGAAATGCCAGTCTGGCTCAAACGTGTCACGGTTGCTATCCCGTTTGTATTCCTGCTAATGGATATTCTGTCGTGGTACGTAACCAAGGTCGTTCCCGGCTTTGCCTATGTCGTGGTTGCCAATGGTGCTTTGATGGGTATTGCGTTTGGTGGTCAGGTACTGACCAGTCTGTATCAGATGTGGTTTTATAAACCCAAGGTAATACCGATTGAGATGTAAACAGGTGTAACCGTTTTATCCCTGCGTGCAATCATTCCGCTCAGGCATGGTTCAAGCAGAGGTTATCATTGCTCCATGATATAAAAACAGGGGCAAATCAAAGGAGAGTATTATGAAAAAAACATATCTTGTTTTCGCAGCAGCAGCATGCTTTGGTCTCACCTCACAGATAGCAATGGCTGAAGTGAATGTCGAGAAAATTTATAGCTCCAAATGCAAAATGTGCCACAAGATAGATAAGAAAAAAGTCGGCCCGGCATTCAAGGATATGAATACCGATCCGGCTGTATTGAAAGCGGCCATTGCTGATGGACGCAAAATGATGCCGAAATTCAGCAAGAAACTGAGTGGTGAAGAAATTGATGCCATGGTGTCTTTCATTCAAAGCAAACAGCCGGCTGCAGCCAACCCTTGCGCTAACAACCCTTGTAGTAAATAGTTAGCCCATCACACTAACGGGGAAGGAGAGTCTATGCGAATCAAACAATGGATCGGGGCATTAGCTGCTCTGGCAATATTACCGATGGCAGCATCTGCAGCCAATACCATGGATGGGAAGGCTCTCTACCAAGCCAATTGCGCCAAATGTCATGGCGCAACTGGCGAGGTCTCCGAATACGGGAAAAGTCTTAAGCCTTTCCCCGCACGCAATCACAGAGCGATTGCCAAACTGATCAGCCGGGATGAAATGCGCCGCATTATTACTTATGGTATCAAAGGCACAGCCATGACACCGAAAAAATACACGCTGGATGCATTGGAAATTGAAGAGGTTATTGATTATATCAAGACCTTTGATTACACACCTGATCTGGCCAATGGCAAGAAGCGTTTTGAGGCGGTATGTTCCAGTTGTCACGGTATGGATGGTCGGGCGAAAACAGGCGTAGGCGCTAAAAATCTGGTTTATACCAAACTCAGCCTGACCGAAATTGTTCACACCATGCGCTATGGCCGTCCGAACACACTGATGACCAGTAAACGTCACCAGCTGAGTAATCCGGATATCGCTGATATTGCCTATTATGTTGACTCGTTACGTTATCTGGCCAATCCAGCGAACGGCAAAAAGCTGTATGCTCGCAACTGCGCCTCTTGCCATGCTACACCGAGCGATATCAAATTGATCGGAAATGCAGCAACAACCCGTTCAATTTCTGACCTGAGTGACCGGCTGCTTGACCTGCGCATCCGTCATGGGCGTCATGTGGATCGCGCCGGCAAGAAAGTAGAAAAGCTGTCATCTGACAGTATTCAGGATATCATGGCTTATATGAGGGTTAGCACACACTAATGTCCAATAAGAACCACCCATCTGGCGCCTCCCAATTGGGGGGCGCTGATCTTTTTGACCTGGAAATCATCAAAAAATACGATAAGGCAGGACCGCGTTATACCTCTTATCCTACCGCACCGATGTTCCATGCCGGCATCGGAGCAGATGATTATGCTGCAACTTTAAAACGCGTAGCAACAGATGATGCGCCGCTATCATTGTATATTCATATTCCGTTCTGTAACACGGTTTGCTATTACTGCGGTTGCAATAAAATCGTTACCAAACAGTATGATCGTGCAACGCCCTATCTTGGGTTGCTTCTCAAGGAAATTGATCACGTTGCCGATACCATGGGTGATACGAAACGACTTGTTACACAGCTGCATTTTGGCGGTGGTACTCCGACATTCATGAATAATGATCAGATGCGCACCATCATGGCCAAATTGCGTGAGCGTTTTCATTTTGTCGCCAAAGATGAGGGTGAGTTCAGCATCGAAATCGATCCGCGCGAGTGCGATGAAAATACTGTACGAGTGTTGCAGGAAATTGGTCTTAACCGGATGAGCATGGGTGTACAGGATTTCGATCCGATTGTGCAGAAGGCAGTTAATCGCATCCAGGGTAAAGACGAGACACTGCGTGTATTGAATGAAGCCAGAGCCCACGGCTTCGAATCGATGAATATCGATTTGATGTACGGTCTGCCGCATCAGACTGTGGAAACATTCGATACGACACTGGATACGATCATCGAATTCAGTCCTGATCGCATTGCCCTGTTCAACTATGCCCACCTGCCCCACATGTTTATGCCACAGCGCCGAATTAATGAGGCATCACTTCCCTCTGCGCAGGAGAAGCTCAATATTCTGGAGCACAGCATCAATAAACTGCTGGATGCCGGTTATGTGTTTATCGGCATGGATCATTTTGCCAAACCGGAAGATGAGCTGACCATTGCCCAGCAACAAGGCAAGTTATACAGAAACTTTCAGGGATACAGTACGCAGGCAGACTGTGATCTGATTGGTCTGGGGGTCACCTCTATCGGTTATGTCGGTGGTGGTTTCTTTCAGAACAGAAAAGAAATGGATGCCTATACTGAAGCTGTTGAACAGGGAGAGTTCCCTGTATTCCGCGGCTATATATTATCAGAAGAAGATCATTTACGACGTCAGGTAATCATGCGCCTGATGTGTGACTTTTCCCTTGAGTACAGTCAATTTGAGACAGATTTCGGTATTGTGTTCAGGGATCATTTTGCCGATGGTTTGGCCGATTTAAAGGAAATGGAAGCCGATCATCTGGTCGAATTGCGTGATGATGGTTTGACCGTACTGCCGGCCGGCCGACTGCTGATTCGTAATATCGCCATGGTCTTCGATGAATATCTGCAAAAGAAGAAAGAAGGAACCAGTTTCTCAAAAGTTATCTAAACCCCTTATTTATTAGCTGGTTATATAACTTTATTCCAATGTACATACAGAGCAGGGTTCTGACTCCCAGCTCCGCTACCTGTTAGTCAGTGACAATATACGAATACACAATCAATATCTGTCACGGAAATACTCACTCGGCGTTATGCCTTAGAATACGTTATAGACCTCATACGCATAAGGATAAAAGGAGAGTCTACTATGATAAAAGATGTTATTGATGGATTAAAATCTGTTGCAGATGGAATAGACAGCATCAGGACAATTGCAGAAGCAGTTAGTACAGGAAAAAACTACGTTACTACGAATCATCCGGAAATTCGTGATGATCTTCGCCTGTTACTTGAAGAATTAAATAAGAGCTTAAAACTTATTAAACGCTCATCGGCTGTATTGACGAATTTCAGATTTGCAGTATCAGCTGATACACAGGGAAGGGAGTTGTCTCGTTTTAATGACTATTATATTAAGTCTAAAGAAGAAGCCTACCATTTGGAAACTCATATCGAAGATCTTAGAACACACTGCAGTAAAGTTCGTAAACACAGTAGTAATATCAGTGGAGGGTGTGGTGTTAATGCCTTCAAAAAGTTATTCAACATATTAGGCCTACGGTCAGAAACACGAGAACTGGAATTAGCCCAGACACTTGACCAACTTGCCTATGAAGATTTTGCTGTTGCCAACAGCGCTGAGATCATGCTGCAATGTCTTACAAATGCACTGCAAGACGTGCAAAACACACTTGGTGACAATGGTACTATGGAAACCGAAAATATCACCAGAGCAGCATCGTTATTGGCAGAATATGGGGAGGAATTTGAAAGCACTGAAGAACAAGCTCATGAAGCCACTAAAATCATTCGTGAGTTAGTAAAACAGTTAGGATAAATCGTAATACCGGCACATCTTACGCTTGTCGTTATAGGCTGCCCGGAAAACCTACCGCTGAAGACGTCTGCAGCGGACGGTTGATACGAAAATCGAACATATCCAGTTGGGGGGGCTTTCCCATGATCCAGCGGCTCATCAATTCAGCCGTGCCGGGAGCGAGTGCTACGCCATTGCGATAATGACCGGTGGCAACCCACAGGCCCGGATGCTCATCCACCGGGCCCAGATACGGCATACCGTCCGGTGTGCCGGGCCGGAAACCCATCCATTGCTGTGCAATATCGGCCCCTTTCAAGCCCGGCATCATGCGCCACGTCGATTCGAGCAAGCGGCTGACCACATCATCACTGGTGCCGCGCTGAAATCCGGCCCGTTCCATGCTGGCCCCGACCAGAATATGACCATCGATTCTCGGTACCAGATAGGCATCATCATGTTTGATAATATGGTTTACCATGCCCGGCGTGTCTTTGAGCAACACGATCTGCCCCTTCACCGGCTCCACCGGCAATATCAAACCGATCTGTTGCGCCAGTTCGCCACTCCAGCTGCCGGCCGCCAGCAGTATGGCATCGGCAGCAATGCTTTTTCCACCGGCCAGGCGCACACCGCAAATTGCACCGTCAGCATGTTTTTCCAGAGCAACTACTTCGGTTTGCTCTTGCACAGCCACGTTGCAAATTTCCAGAGCCTTGCGCACAGCCGCCAGCAGACGCGGATTACGCACCTGCCCTACTTCCGGCCACAGTAACGCGCCGTTCACCGATGCGCTGATTGACGGTTCATGTTCGCACGTCTGTGTAGAGTCAAGCTCCTCGACAGGCCAACCAAACCGCTCTGACCATGCCAGTGCCTGATCCCGGTGGTGGATACAGTCATCGGAAAAAAACGGAATCAGCAGGCCATTATTGCGCCATTCGATATCCATACCGGTAAGCTCCAGCAACATATCGTTCAGGTCCGGATATCGGGCCAGACTGTCATCAATCAAATGTGTAAAACTGTCCGGATAGAGCCAGGGATGAATCGGGCAGAGGATACCGGCACCGGCCCATGATGATTCGCGGCCGGTCTTGCCCTTTTCCAGTATGACGGGGCTGGCTCCGAGCCGATGCAGATACAGTGCTGTCAAACAGCCGATGATACCGCCGCCGATCACGACCACGCGTTTTCCATCTCCCTGTTTCAAGCCTGCCACAATCCCCTCCCCCTTCTTTCTTTGCAGAAAATACTTTCAGGTGTCATCTTCAACTTGCGGAAACCATGCTGCACCGCCACCATGCCGCCATGCAAGCCCTAACCGGCCAGCCAATGGAATTGACGCAGGCTTATCAACATTGTCTGGATATCGCACAAAATCATTATGAAAATTTTCCGACTGCTTCAAAGCTGTTGGCTGCCCGACTTCGCCCTGCTGTGGCTGCTATTTACGCCTTTGCCCGCCACGCCGATGATCTGGCCGACGAGGGTGATGTCGCGCCGGAAACCAGACTCAAGCAGCTCGATGCCTGGGAAACCCTGCTGGAGCGCTGCGAACAAGACAATACTATCGATCATCAGGTATTCAGGGCACTTGGCGATGCCATTCGAACGCATGAACTTGATATCGATGAACTGGATAATTTACTCATCGCCTTTCGCATGGATGTCAGTATCCATGCTTATGCCACGCTGGATGAGTTACTCTTTTATTGCAAACATTCAGCCAATCCGGTCGGTCGATTAATGCTGCAACTGCACGGAATCAACCATGCTGAAGCTGTTCATTGTTCGGATAAAATATGTTCGGCGCTGCAGCTGATTAATTTCTGGCAGGATTTGAGTATCGATTTACCGAATGGCCGCTGTTATATGCCGGAGAACTGGCTGGATGAAAGTAACCTGACAGGACAACAGCTATTGGATGGTGATATTGATTCCGAAGCATTCCGTCCCGTCCTGACAAAAGCCATTGGAATTACCCGTAGCATGCTTGATGAGGGTACGCCCCTGCTGGGCATGCTCCCGTTTCGATTGCGTTTGCAAATTGCCGCCACATTGCACGGTGGTCGGTATATGTTGAGTAAAATCGAACAGTTGGATCAACCATTAATCCAGCGCACCACATTAAGCAAATCCGAATGGAAACGTTTGATCTTGCCGATTTTAAAAGATGTTCTGTTTCCTCCCAGGGTAAAACCACAATGAATCCTCAACAGTATTGTCGCGATAAAACCCGTGGCTCCGGCTCATCGTTCTTTTATGCTTTCCTGTTTCTGCCCGAAGACCAGCGACGGGCCATAATGGCGCTCTATGCCTTCTGTCGGGAAGTCGATGATGTCGCCGATGAAATCAGGGAACAGGAAGTAGCGCTGCATAAACTGGCATTCTGGCGCGAAGAGATGAGTCGTGCCTTTGCAGGAAAACCACAACATCCGGTTGGCAGAGAATTATTCTGGGCCAAAGAACACTTTTCAATCGATGAAGAACTGCTGGTGGAGATTCTCGATGGCATGCTGATGGATGTCATGCATAAACCGATACTGAAATCATCTGATCTGTCTCTGTATATCTACCGTGTTGCCGGCGCGGTCGGGCTGTTAAGTATTGAAATTTTCGGTTACCGTCATCGGACAGCCCGTAATTTCGCCACATCACTGGGTGAAGCACTGCAACTGACCAATATTCTTCGGGATGTTGCCGAAGATGCCCGTATTGGTCGTATCTATCTGCCACAGGAAGACAGAATTCGGCATAAAATAGCGGATCAGGCATTCAAGAATGGCCAGTTCAGCCAAAGTATGCAGCAATTGCTGGAGGAATATGCCGACAAGGCCGAGGCATCCTACAGGCAGGCCCTGGCCAGTCTGGCAGATGAAGACCGTGAGAGCCTCAGGCCGTCGATTGTCATGGGGGCGATTTATTATGCCTATTTACAACAATTAAGGTCGGTGAACTTCAATGTATGGGAACATCCTGTTCACATGCTTCCATTGAAGAAGATCTGGATTGCATGGCGGGCATGGCGCTATGAACAAAAGGCGGTGAAGAAAAACCTGCCGCTGAAGCTGGAATTCTGACATTCAGGATATAGACCAAAAACGCATCGCAGTCATCGGCGGTGGTGTCTGCGGATTGACTTCTGCACTGCGACTTTCGGAAAATGGCTTTAAAGTCGAGCTGTTCGAGGCGGCCCCACAACCCGGAGGCCGCACCCGCTCGTTTATCGATAAAAAATCAGGGGAATGGTGCGACAACGGTCCTCATCTGCTCAACGGAGCCTATCTGGCCACAGAGCGGCTGCTCGATGACTGTCAGGCATCTGGCCATGTGACATGGCAGTCGTCACTGAAACTGACATTATGGGAAAAACAGCGGCAATACTTCAGCCTGAACCCTTCCGGTAAATTACCATTCCCGCTTGCCCTGTTGTTGGCTGTAAAATCCATGCCGGGGCACAGCTGGCGTTCCGCTCTGGCGATGTTGCGACTGAACCGCGCGATGAACAGCAATACATGCGCTGGCCATAGCGTTGCCACCCTGTTAAAGCATTGTGAGATCCCTGCCGAACTGGTTCGGGACATGATCGAACCGATTTGTCTGGGCGCCATGAATGAATCCATCCGGACAGCCGATGCCAGCACCTTTGCACGTGTATTGTCTGAAAGCTTTGCCTCGAAAAAAACTGCCCGGCTTGGCTGGTTCAATGCGCCGTTACAACAAGCCCTGATTGGCCCGCTGGTAACAACAGCCAGTCGTATGGGTGTAACCATACACACCAGCCACCCCGTACATTCGCTTCAAGGCGAGGGAAATGGCGTCATCATGGATGGCGAAGCATTTGATGCAGCTGTGATTGCGCTGCCGGTTTATGCAAGTAATCGTCTGTTGGGCGAAAATACAGCATACGAAACACGTGCGATTACCAATGTACATCTCTGGTATGACAATCATCCGGGCCTGCCGGAGCCATTTATCGGCGGCATTGGCACCCTGGGACAGTGGTTTTTTGATGTGTCGGCTCAAATGGGACAGCTCAAATCCGATGTCCGGCATCTGTGTGCCGTGATCAGTGCAGTGGAGGAAAATAATATCGATAGTCATCAACTGGCCGATCAGATCAGTCATGAGCTGGCAAAGCTCTGTGGAATCGACCAGGAGCCGACACATTCCCGCATTGTATGCGAAAAACGCGCCACTGTGCTGGTGCGCTCCGGCTATCCCAAAGCAGTGATCAGAAATATTGTGGATGCATCTGAATCACCTGTGCCCGGAGAATTGCCTGCTACGATTGAATTTGCCGTTCAGCGTGGTGAAAAAGCTGCCCGAAGCATCAAAAAACTGTTTACATAAGTATTTTATCCACTCGTGTCCCTGCGAAAAACAAATTCACGCAAAAATACCGATGACCTTCCCTATCGCTTAATCATTATTTCGTAACTTGTTGTTTTTGTTGTATTATATTTCGTGCATAAAATTTATGCATGTCATGTGCGTGTCACAGTATTGTAACAAACAAAGCCCATCGCGTCATTTTATACACAAGGTTATCCACAGCTTCTGTGGATACAATCCAAATGCATTGAAAATAAAGGGTTTGGAGGAATTAATGCGAAGAACTAATCCGCTATTGCACTATGGGAATAGCATTTTATGATTAACCGATGACAGATAAATCGTTCCGCACATACACCTTCCCAGACCGAATCATTGAAGAAATGGACCGGGCACTGAATAACATTTTTTGCAAACAGGTCAGTTCGCGTCCTTACCCGCCTGCGAGTACGAATGAAGACACTGAGTCACCAGCCATGAGTCCTGATCAGAAGAGACTGGCGGCAGGACTGATGCGCGTGAATCATGCCGGTGAAATGGCCGCACAAGCTCTGTATCAGGGGCAAAGCCTGACTGCTCGCGACCCGAAACTGGCTGATAAGCTGAAATATGCCTCTATTGAGGAAGCCGATCATCTGAACTGGTGCCGCAATCGTCTGGAAGAACTGGATGAGCGCCCGTCCCTGCTTGACCCTCTCTGGTATGCCGGCTCCTTTGCCATCGGCATGGCAGCCGGTATTGCCGGTGATCGCTGGAATCTGGGCTTCCTGGCTGAAACAGAACATCAGGTTGTACGTCATTTGGACAACCACCTGGACAGATTGCCCGAAAATGATGTGCGCAGCCGTGCCATTGTGGAGCAAATGAAAATTGATGAACAGGGTCATGCCGAATTAGCTGAAAACCTGGGTGCTGCAGAATTACCGCAACCAATCAAACAGTTCATGAAACTGACCTCAAAGGTGATGACCAATCTGGCCGAAAAGGTGTGAAAAGTGAGACGCAAACGTCCCACGCATTAGAAATCCCCGTTAGTGCAAACCGACCAAAATTTAA
>WFUI01000064.1 GCA_015485035.1 Mariprofundus sp. | reverse complement strand
CAGAAAGGCAAAAAAGTTCACAGCACAAATCAGCAACAACCAGAATAATGGTTGCTTCAATAACGGTTGCTCTTCAGCCCGGTGTGAATAATCAGTCATCGGCATCGTCACTCGCCCCCTTTCAGCCAGCGCTCAAGATGCTGTTTCAGAGTGGCACTGTTGCCACGCAACAGAACACGTTTACGACGGGATGTCATACCAGATGAAATCTCCACATCAGCGACAGAAAGATCAAAGGCTTTGGCAATCACGCGAACAATGGCTTTATTGGCTTTTCCATCCTGTGCAACTTCACCAATGGCTATTTTCACAGCACCCCCATGCAAGCCGCGCAATTGTGCCCGTCGTGCGCCGGGCTGGGCATGCACATTCAGATAGAGCCCGTCTTTTCCTTCGCTATAGAGTTCGGAAAGATTGTCTGCATTCATGAATAAACAGACCATAAATCAATGCGAATGTTTTTTTCCACCCTTTGATAAGCAGTGCCTCGTGAAGCAATACGTGTGATTTCATAAAGCATGGCCGCCTGACCGGGCACAGAACGAAAAAAATCATGCAGACGCGTTATTTGTTCCATATTAAAGCATCGATAGTGCGATGCGATTCAGGCTGGAAACAAGGAAATTATCCAGAAACATAATAACAAGCAACACGATCAACGGCGAGAAATCAATGCCGCTGATATAAGGAACCCGTTTTCTGACCGGGAACAGCAGCGGTTCGGAAAGCTGATTGATAATGCGCACAATCTGATTATACGGATCGGGTGATACCCATGACAATACGGCACGGGCAATAATCACTATCATCGCCACCATCAGCACAATATGCAGCACACCTGCGACTGCCTGCAAAAAATAACCCAGAATAAACACTAGCTCAACTCCTCGGAACGCTTGCTGGCAGCCAGTACGCCCTGACGTACAGCCGCAGGCAAGCCCATCTCATACATCACATCGAGTGCTGCCTGTGTGGTACCGCCCGGACTGGTAACCTGATGACGCAGCGCCTCAGCCGAACGACCGCTATCTGCCAGCATTTTGCCCGCTCCCAGCGCGGTCTGTGCCGCCAGTTTTGCCGCCACAGACTCATCCAGACCCAACTTGATGCCCGTCGCCTGCATCACCTCGGCCAGCAGAAAGAAATATGCCGGACCACTGCCGGAAACAGCCGTCACCGCATGCATCATTTTTTCCTTATTCACGCGCAACGACTCACCACAGGCATTGAGTACATATTCAGCACGCAGCTTGTGAATCTCATCGGCATCACTGAACAGCACTGACATGCCGGCCCCCAGCAGAGCCGGAGTATTGGGCATTACGCGCACAATATGTGTATGCTCACCCAGCCAGCCATGCAATGAAACCGTACTCACTCCGGCAGCAATACTGATCACCGTGGCATCGGCCTTCAAATGCGCAGAAAGCCCTTTCACTGCAGCCTGCATCTGCTGCGGTTTCACAGCCAGCACCAACACATCAGCATAGTCCGCCGCATCAGCATTATCCTCTACGCAATGGATACCATATTGCCGCGCAAGAACTTCGCGGCGAGCCTGTTGCGGCTCTGATATACAGATCTGATCACCGGCATGGCCGCCCCGCGTCAGCCCCGCGATCAAAGCCTCGGCCATATTGCCACCACCAATAAATGCTATATTCAGTCTCTGCATGTTTTTTTACCTTACCCCTTTAATGACAAATTCAAACATAACACCGCATATCAACACGCGGGAACTTATAATTCTTTCCCGGGAAACTCAGCTGTAAACACTTTTGGCTACATCTCACTTTCGTATATCCCAATCACCGAACAGAACAGAACCCAGGCGCACCATGGTCGCACCTTCCTGCACAGCGATACGAAAATCACCGCTCATACCCATACTCAATTCAGCCCTGCCCGATTCCGGCAGGCTTCCACCGAACAGGGTGTCCCGCAAGCGCCGCACTGTCTGAAATGCCTGCCGGACTCCGTCCCCGCGTGGAGCCATGCACATCAGACCGGCCAGTTGTAATCCCTGCACATCAGTCAATGCTTCGGCCAATGCTGGCGCAGCATCCGGGCTTACCCCGTGCTGCCCCGGTGCTCTGGCAATATTGACCTGAATCAATACCGGTAAAATCCGACCACCGACATGGCGAGCCACAGCCCTGGCTGTCTCCAGATTATCACAACTGTGCCACATAGCAGCATGGCGACCGATATACTTGGCCTTGTTCTTCTGAACCGGCCCGATCATATGCCATTCGCAAACAGGCCACCGATTGCTGCGATCACGCAACTGCTGGGGGCGGGATTCAGCAAATTGTACCTGTCCTGCATCAATCAATGTCTGTACCGCTTCATCCGGTGCATATTTGCTAACAGCCAACATCGAAACACCGGCTGCTTTCACCTCATGACTGAGTTGTTGATAGCGTTGAACAAGCTGTTGCGTATTCACAGTCAAGGGCATTACATCACCGTTGAATCCCAACTGACACGCTGGTCCAGCGCTCTGCTCAGGGTATGTTCATCCAGATATTCCAGTTCGCCACCTTCCGGTACACCACGGGAAATACGGGAAATCCGAACATCCTGATGCTGATATCGATTGGCCAGATAGTGGGCAGTCGCTTCGCCATCCACCGTTGCACTGGTGGCCAGAATCAACTCACTGATCCCCTGTTCGACACGTTTATCCAGCGCGATCAATCTGAGCTGCTCAGGTCCGACACCATCCACCGGACTTAAACGACCACGCAACACATGATAACAGCCACGGTAGCCATGGCCGCGCTCCATCATCAGCACATCCACCGGCTGCTCAACCAGACAAATAACAGTCGCATCACGATTCACATCCGTACAGAACTGGCAGTGCCCCTGTTCGGCAAAGCAACCGCAGGTTTCACAAAAACCAACCTCTTCATGTAGTATTCTCAATGCTTCGGCCAGATGCTCGGAATCGGAAGCCGGTCGCGACAACAGATTCAGGCCCAGTCGCATAGCAGTTTTCGGACCGATACCGGGTAAAGTAGCCAGCATTTCGATTACCCGCGCCAGTGGTGCCGGCACGCCCGGCAGATGAATCAAAGAGAAAAACCGGGGGGCAATGGCATACCAGCCATCAATCCCTGCTGTTTTTGTTTCTGCATTTCGGAAACTTTCTGGGATGCCTGATTAAAGGCAGCTGCCACCAGGTCTTCAATGAGCCCCTTGTCCTGTTCATCCCATACGGACGGGTCAATATCAACACGACGTACAATCTGGTCACCGGTCATCATCACTTTAACCATGCCCCCTCCGGCCTCACCGGTGATCTCCATCGCAGCCATTTCTTCCTGCATCTGTTTCATGTTTTCCTGCATTTTCTTGGCTTGCTGCATCATCTTTCCGATATTCATGCATTCTCTCCTGTCATATTTCCATATCCAGTTTATTCATATCAAATCTGATTAAACTTAACTTAAAAGACTATTCATTATCCGGGACACCGGCAGGTAACACTTTGACCAGCCTGGCATCCATTTCACGCATCAGCGCCTGCACATGCGGATCATCTTCTGCACCCTTGCGTAAACGCGCCTGTTCATGACGGGCTTGTCTGGCACGTTCCTGCGACAGTGATTCACCTTCGTGTTCCGCCAGTGATTCCCATAAAACTTCACGTCCCAGCCACTCGGCAAAAGTCATGCGATCACTGGTGGTGATAGCGCGTTGCTGGTGTTTATCCAGCGCCAGTCGAACCCTGTCCTGAAATTCGATACAGATAACATGGTCCAGCATCGCCGATACACCCGGCTTTACCTCACCAAATGCTTCCACAGCCTGTTGCCATGTCGCGAAAGCATGTCCGGCTGGCTCGGACGTTTCAGATAACGGCAAAGGATCACCAGCTTCAACGGCTGGTTCCTCTTCAGGGTTTTCCGATGCTGAATGATCGTTTTGAGAGCAACCCTGTTGAGAACCGGTAACATCTGCATCCTCAATATCCCTGAATGCGGGTGAGCCCGGTTTGACCTGTGAGTCATCAGGTCCGGGAACAGCAGCCACTGCAGATATTGTGTTTAGTCCACACAGGCGCAACAGCACCATTTCTGCCCCCATACGTTCATCAACCAGGGCCAGATCGCGTATACCATTCAATAATACCTGATAACGCAAATCCAGTGACTGAGCATCCAACCGTGTTGCCTGTTGCGCCAGCCAGTCGCAATGATCCGCATCCATTTCATCATCCAGCAAATCGGGATCAACCTGTAAACAGGCCAGCTGATGCCATAAACGACTCAGTTCCTCCAGCAGGCTGCGGGGTCCGTGCCCTCTGGAAACCACATTCCGCAAACATTGCACAGCACGCGCTGAATCAGCGGCAAAAACCGCTTCGGATAATGAACGCGCCAGTGTATAACCGACCATGGCCAATGCCGACATTACCTCGGCAACGCTCAACTGCCCTGATGAATAGGCCAGAACCCGTTCAGCCAGCGATAATCCATCACGCACACTGCCATCCGCCGCCTGCGCAATCGCCGCAAGAGCATCTGTATCCGCCCTGATAGACTCGGCATCAAACACATGTTTCAAATAGGAGGCAATTTCGCTCTGACCCAGTCTGCGCAGATCGAAACGCTGACAACGGGAACGTACCGTGACCGGCAGCTTATCCGCCTCTGTCGTAGCCAGTATAAACATCACATGTGCCGGTGGCTCTTCAAGCGTTTTCAGCAATGCATTAAAAGCACTCTTGGACAACATATGTGCTTCATCAATGATATAGATCTTGGTTTTTAATGTGGAAGGTGGATATCGGACACCATCGAGAATTTCCCGCACATCATCAACACCGGTATGACTGGCTGCATCCATTTCCTGCACATCCAGATTTGCGCCATCCGCAATACTCCGGCAGGCGGCACACTCGCCACAGGGCTCGCCCTGATCAGGTTGTTCGCAATTCACTGCCATCGCCATCAGACGGGCAATGGTGGTTTTACCCACGCCCCTGATGCCGCATAACAGATAGGCATGCGCCAGATTGCCACTGGCCAGTGCATTTTTCAGGGTCCGAACCACGATATCCTGACCTACAAGGTCAGCAAACTTCTGTGGTCGCCAGCGTCGAGCCAGTACGAGATAAGACATGTGGCCACTCTACGTTTTGGCTTCCGCCACGCAATGTTTCAACAGTCCCGTTTTATGATCAATATCATGCTCAATAAAAAAGCCCGCTACAGTGAGCGGGCTTTTCAGAATTCAGTCGGGATCATTCAATCAGGGTGACTCAGTCAAGGCGTGTTCGTTCTTCCTGTTCCTGAGCTGTTTTACACTCAATACAAAGCGTCGTCACCGGACGAGCCTGCAAACGCTTGAGGCTGATATCGCCACCGCATGCATCACATTCCCCGAACTCGCCTTCCTTGATGCGTTCAATAGCCTGATCAATCTTCTTGATCAATTTGCGCTCGCGATCCTTGATACGCAGATCGAAATTGCGATCCGTCTCCATACTGGCCTGATCAGTCGGATCAGGAAACGACGTCTGTTCCTGCTCCTGCATGGAGTGCATGTTCTCACTCTGGCCGACTTCCAGTTCAGCCTTCCAGTCAGTCAACTGCTTTTCAAAATCTGCCAATTGTTTCTTGGTCAGTGCCATTTCATCCTCCTGCCAATAGGCAATCCGAAAGCGGTATTGCCAAAAGGGCGCGAACCTTAGCGATTCTTGTGAATGGTGTAAATAAAGGCTGTGTCAGAGAATTATAACACTGAAACAAAAAAAACACGACAGTTAAAATCAGCTTGTTTCAGCACCGAATATTATGGCATTGACCCGGTTATTGTGATGGTATGCAACACGTCAGCATGTTTTTAAAAGTCCCTGACCACCCCATCGACATCGGAACATCTATCTCCGGCCGAATTCTGCAAAGCAAACTTGCAGCAAATGGCTCACTCTCTTATGCTCTGCTAATGGGTTGGTGATAAACTACACAATGCCCCGGGGAGTAATCATGGAAGTATCCGAACTGCTTGCATTTACAGTTAAAAACAATGCTTCAGACCTGCACCTGTCATCAGGTGAACCCCCAATGATCCGTATCAATGGTGATATGACGCGTATTAAGATGCCTGATATCGACAGGCGTGATGTGCAGGGCATGGTGTACGACATCATGAGTGACGCCCAGCGCAAAATATTTGAAGAACATATGGAAATCGACTTTTCTTTCTCGCTTGGAGAAATCGCCCGTTTTCGTGTCAATGTCTTCGAGCAGCGGCGTGGTATGGGGGCTGTGTTCCGTGTGATTCCCAATGAGGTTTTAACCCTGGATCAATTGAACTGTCCTCAGGTTTTCCGTGATATTGCCATGATGCCACGCGGCATATGTCTGGTCACAGGTCCTACCGGTTCCGGTAAATCAACCACATTGGCAGCCATGGTCGACCATCGCAATGACAGCGAGCGCGGCCATATTTTAACCATTGAAGACCCGATTGAATTCGTACATCGCTCCAAAAACTGCCTGATTTCGCAGCGTGAACTCGGGCCACATACGCACTCGTTCGCCAATGCCCTGCGCAGTGCCCTGCGTGAAGACCCGGATGTCATTCTGGTTGGTGAATTGCGTGATCTGGAAACCATTCGTCTGGCTTTGACCGCAGCTGAAACCGGTCACATGGTCTTCGGAACACTGCACACGTCCTCAGCACCCAAAACTATCGACCGAATCATCGATGTCTTTCCGGCCGGAGAAAAGGAAATGGTACGTTCCATGCTTTCTGAATCGATTCGTGCCGTGATTTCTCAAACCCTGATCAAGACTGCTGATGAAACAGGGCGTATTGCCGCTCATGAAATTATGCTGGGAACACCGGCCATCCGAAATCTGATTCGTGAAAACAAGATCGCCCAGATGGTATCCGTCATGCAAACCTCACTGAGGGATGGCATGCAAACACTTGATTCAAACCTGCAACAACTGGTCAAGTCGCGTAAAATTACCCAACAGGCCGCAATGGAGAAAAGCAGCAACAAAAAACTCTTCGGCGGAGGCATTGTCTAGTGCTCCCTGCACAGCTTGATTCATGAATATTTCCTCAAGAAATAATAAGCGTATAAAAGAAGCAGATTCGAGGGAACTGTCTATCAAACAACTCCTGTCTGTGATGGAAAAACGCGATGCATCAGATGTCTATCTTACCACAGATATCCCACCCTCCTATCGAATTGATGGCATCATTCATACCATGAATCAGCCTGCCCTGACTGCCATCCAATGCGAACAACTGGCTTATTCCATAATGAACGACAGGCAACAGCGTAGGTTTGCAACCGAACATGAAATGAACCTTGCGCTTTCATTTCATGATATTGGCCGTTTCCGGGTCAATATTTTCCGCCAGCGCGGTCATATTGGCATGGTTATCCGCAAGGTGAAACTGGAAATACCCACCATTGATGAGCTGGGTCTGCCGGATATATTCAAAGATATTGTTATGGAGCCCCGTGGGCTCGTGCTCATGGTTGGCGCTACCGGCTGTGGTAAATCATCCTCACTGGCAGCCATGGTCGACTGGCGCAACAGCAATCAGAGCGGCCATATTATTTCTGTTGAAGACCCCATTGAGTTTCTTCATAAGCATAAAAAATCCGTCATCACCCAACGTGAAATCGGCACGGATACTCTGGAGTATCAAACAGCACTGAAAAATGCACTCAGGCAAGCCCCAGATGTGATTCTGATAGGCGAAATTCGCGACCGGGAAACCATGGAACATGCTCTCGAATTCTCTGAAACAGGCCACCTGTGCCTGGCCACACTACACGCCAATAACGCCAATCAGGCGCTGGAACGCATTATCAACTTCTTTCCGGAAGACCTGCACCCACAGGTCTGCCTGAATCTGGCTCTGAATATGAAAGCTGTATTATCACAACGGCTGGTCAGATCGCTGGACGGCAAACGTCTGCCTGCTGTGGAAATTCTGGTTAATACACCGCGTATTTCTGATCTGATCATCAAATGGTCTATCTCCGAAATCAAGGAGTCCATGGCCACCGGCAAAAATTACGGCATGCAAACCTTCGATCAATCATTGCTGGCATTGTGGAAGGAAGGGCTGATTTCCGAAAATGAAGCCCTTCGCCATGCCGACTCGGTTAATAATCTCCGGCTACAAATCAAAATGGTTAACCTTAAGGATTCCGGGGGCAAGACAAGCGCTTTGGAACAGACCTCCCGCAATATAAGTTCGCATGGCCTCGATATCTGATTGCATAACACTGGCGCAAACCACAACAACGGCTCCTGTGGCATAACAAATCACACTGAAACAATACGGGTTAACTGTCAGCCAGGCCGGGAGTCATACCTTGCAAGAGACTTGATTGCATGCCGGATAATCTGCGTATCATCCTGAAGCCCTTCTCTTCCCGCATTCATTTTCGATAATTGAATCGCCTCACCCACCACTACTCTGGCACGGCTGCGGCGATAAAACGGACGCCACAGGTGCACGTGATCGAATGGCCATACGCCGGATACCCGGAATGGAATAATCGGCGCCCCGGTTTCACGGGCAATCAGTGCGGCACCGGGCATGATACGATGCAACGGAATCGGAGGATTGGCAGCCCCCTCCGGAAATATACACAGCGCATTACCTGCTTGTACAACCTGGCTGGCCTGTCGCAATGCCTGTCTGTTGGCACCACCGGGATTAACCGGAATAGCTCCCACCATGTCAAAACCCCAACGTACATACCACATTTTTTGATAATACTCGCGCGCCATCAGAAAGGATAAGGGGCGGTTCACGGCGGCCTGGATCAACAGTGGGTCCAGGCCACAGATATGATTCCCGACCAGGATAAGCGGCCCGTCCGGTAAAATGACCTCCTCTTTGGACAAACGGTGCCAGCCCCGGCATATCACCCGGTTGACAGCACGCAATAATGCATTAGGCCCTCTCTTCCCCTGTTTACATTCCATGCTTGCATGATTGCCGGTTTGCAATGTTTTTTCAATCAAATCCGCTTTTGCATACAAACAGATTTACACGAACCTTGTGGCTTGAGGTTGAAGATTATAGACAAGTAAATGTAAGAGCTGGATAACAGTTCAGACGAAATGATATGCGCACAACATCCATAC
>WFUI01000063.1 GCA_015485035.1 Mariprofundus sp. | reverse complement strand
GCATGGAGCAAACAGCAGCAAAGGCAATGCCGCCTGCAATGACCATGAAAAACACATCAGCGGGCACCAGCGAAAAGACAGTCAGGAATACCACTGCGCCAATATTGCCGTATGCGCCGACCATACCGGCAATCTGGCCGGTTAAACGCCGCTTAATCAGGGGGACGACAGCAAATACGCAGCCTGCCGCAGCTCCGAGACAGAGTGAACTGAGCATCATCAGAGCTACAGCCATGGCAATCGGCCAGTCGCCGGTGATTTGTGACATGCCGAAAAATCCGATAGCAGCGCCGATCAGCAGCAGCACTAACGAACGTTTGCGACCGAATTTATCACTGATAAAGCCGCCGGAAGGGCAGGACAGGATATCGGTCGCGGCAAAACAGGCACCGAAAATACCGGCTATGGCGACAGGCAGCATGAAAGTCTCTTTAAAGAACAGGGGCAACATGGAGACAACAGAGAGTTCGGTGCCAAAGGTTACAGCATAAGCGACACTTAATATGGCGACCTGCTTGAATTTATAACGATGAATTTCAGGCACGGGTTTGACAAAAATATCTTTGTTCACTTTATGAATTTGACTGGCCTGAAAAGCATAAATGACAAATAAAGCAGCATAAATAATATCGGCAGCGATATCGCTGATTAAGCCCAGACCGGCTACTTTCCAGACCAGTACGGCCATAGCCAGATACATCGGGATATTCATCAGCAGGTAAAAGAAATAATCCTTTTTGCTGGAAACTTCCAGTCCGCCGGATTTATTGGGGCGGAAATAGGTGGAACCGGCCGGTGTGTCGGTGACGGAAATATAATAAATGACTGCATAAACCAGTGCGATCGCTCCTGTAACAGCAGTGGCATAACGCCATCCGTCATCGCCGCCGAATAATACAGCAAGCGTAGGCAGGGTGATGGCAGCGGCAGCAGAACCTACATTGCCGAAGCCTTTATAAATTCCTTCCGCCAGGCCCAGCTGTTTGGCCGGATACCATTCGCTGATCATGCGTATGCCAATCACAAATCCGGCACCGACAAAACCCAGCAGGAAACGAGCCAGCGCCAGCGCTTCGAAACTGGTGGCCATGGCAAAGAAGAAACACAGGATGGCGGTGAGCAGCAACATGCCTGAATACATTTTTCGCGGCCCGAAGTGATCGACCAGCATGCCGGTGATGATGCGTGCCGGTATGGTCAGAGCCACATTCAGAATCAGTAATGTTTTGATTTGTTGGTCGGATAAACCCAGCGATTCCTGAATAGCCAGTAACAACGGTGCGTGACTGAACCAGACCAGAAAAGTCACAAAAAATGCAAACCAGGTCATGTGCAGAATTTTTGCGCGGCTTTTGAATGAGAGGAAATTTGCTCTCATTGTGGATGTACTCATGGGGTTGCTCTCCTTGAAATGGAAAAAATCATTACTTTCAATGAGCAAAGGTTGTGCCAGTATTTTTTTGTTCGACTGGTAACCATAGTCCCGATTTTCTAACGTACTCGTCTTCTTGTGGTTAAATAATAGGCAGAGAAGCCTATAAATTAATCGCTTGGTGTGTTTGTTTTCCCTGTATTTGGGAAAAACACTGGGTCATGTGGCTGGCATCATAGTTGCTCTATTCAAAAGCAATAATATTTACCCAACGAGGTTACGATGAGCGAAAAGAAAAAACTGGTCATGATTGGTAATGGTATGGCGGGTGTGCGCGCGATTGAGGAAATCCTTGATGCCAACCCGGACATGTTTGATATTACAATTTTCGGCGCAGAGAAATATCCCAACTACAATCGTATCATGCTCTCGCCGGTGCTGGCCGGGGATACCACCATTGATGATATCATACTCAATGACGAGCAGTGGTATGCCGATAATGGTATTACCTTGCACATGGGTAAACGCATCAAGGAAATTCAGCGCGGTTATCGCAAGGTGGTGGCCGAGGATGGCACTGAAGCAGAATACGATAATCTGATTATCGCTACCGGTTCCAATCCGTTTATTATTCCGATTCCGGGCCATGATAAAGAGGGTGTGATGGCCTTCCGCGATATTGATGATTGCGATGCCATGGTTGAGGCGGCCAAGACCTATAAAAAAGCTGCGGTGATTGGTGGCGGTTTGTTGGGGTTGGAGGCGGCCAAGGGGTTGTTGCATCTGGGCATGGACGTGACGGTGATTCACGATCAGGCCACGCTGATGAATATGCAGCTCGATTCCGTAGCCGGTGAAATGCTGCGGGCTGATCTGGAAGCGCAGGGCATGAAGTTCAAGGTTTCCACCTTGACCACTGAAGTGCTGGGAGAAGAGCGCGTCACTGGCCTGAAATTCAAGGACGGTTCAACGCTGGATTGCGAACTGCTGATTATGGCGGTCGGTATTCGCCCGAATATGAGTTTAGCCAAGGATTGCGGCCTGTTCTGTAATCGCGGTATCGTGGTCAATGATTATATGCAGTCGGTGACTGATCCGTCGGTGTATTCGGTCGGCGAGTGTGCCGAGCATCGCGGCATTGCTTATGGCCTGGTCGCGCCATTGTTTGAGCAGGCCAGAACGCTGGCGCATATGATTACCGGTCAGGGTTTGAAAACCTATGAAGGCTCGGTGGTTTCCACCAAGCTGAAGATTTCCGGCGTCGATGTGTTCTCGGCCGGTGATTTCATGGGCACACCGGGTGCGGATGTGATTGAGCTGATGGATAAAGTCGGCGGTGTGTATAAAAAACTGGTGCTTGAAGAGGATCAGATCAAGGGCGTGGTGATGTTCGGCGATACTGCCGACGGGCCGACCTTTTTCCAGTGGATGCAGGACGGCAAGGATGTGTCGGAATTACGTTCCACACTGTTGTTCTCGGCTTCGGGTCTGGGCGACGCCGGGCATTCAGGGCTGGATCAGGCCTCGGCCATGGCCGATGATACCATTGTTTGCGGCTGTAACGGTGTGAGCAAGAAACAGATTGTCGATTCCATCGTTAAAGATGGACTGACCACACGCAAGGAAATCACTGCCTGTACCAAGGCTGCCGGTTCCTGTGGCGGTTGTGCGGGGCTGGTTGATCAGCTGCTGGCCTCCACCCTTGGGACGGCGTTCGTTGAGTCGGATCATGAGCCGATCTGCGCCTGCACAGAACTCAACCATGAACAGGTCAAGGAACAGATCCGGAACAAGAAACTGACCATGGTGCGTGAAGTCATGAACGTACTGGAATGGGAAGGCGAGGGTTGTCATGTCTGTCGTCCGGCGATTAATTATTACATTGGTATGATCTGGCCGGAAGATTCGGAAGATGATCGCAGCAGTCGCATCGCCAATGAGAAGATGCACGCAAATATCCAGAAAGACGGTACATTCTCCGTCATTCCACGTATTTATGGTGGCGAAACGACACCGGATGATCTGATTCGCATCGCCACAGTGGCCAAGAAATATAATGTGCCGACAGTGAAGATTACCGGCGGCCAGCGCATCGACCTGCTTGGCGTCAAGAAGGAAGATTTAACGGCTATGTGGAAGGATCTGGATATGCCTTCCGGTTACGCTTACGGCAAGGCGCTGCGTACGGTGAAAACATGCGTGGGTTCCGAGTGGTGCCGTTTCGGCACTCAGGACTCGACTGCGCTGGGTATCCATCTGGAAAAAGAGCTGGAGCGAGTATGGTTTCCGGCCAAAGTGAAACTGGGCGTATCAGGTTGTCCGCGTAATTGTGCGGAGGCGACGATCAAGGATATCGGCATTGTCGGTGTTGATGGTGGTTGGGAAATCAGTACAGGCGGCAATGGCGGTGTGCATGTGGTGGCCACTGAGCTGCTTTGTATTGTCGAAACAGCTGAAGAAGTGGAGGAAATTACCAAAGCCTATTTGCAGCATTATCGCGAAACAGGCCGGCACAATGAGCGTTGTGCGCCGTGGCAGCAACGGGTCGGACTGGAAAGTATCAAGGCGGTAGTGGTGGATGATCCGGACAAGCGTAAGGCGCTGGTGGAACGTTTGCACCGCTATCTTGCCACGCAAGACAAGGACCCGTGGCAGGAACGCATTGCTGATGCTGAAAAAGAAAACACGATTAAATTTTCGGAATATAAGCCGATTAATATTCCGGTAAGGGTGGAAGCGTAAAAATGAGTGATGCTAAAACATACAACTGGATTGAAGTGTGTAAATTGGACGAAATACCGCCATCACAGGCACGCACGGTACTTGCCGGGGACAATATGATTGCTGTGTTCCGTCTGACTGATGACCGTATAAAGGCGGTAGAAAATCGTTGTCCGCATAAACAGGGGCCGCTGGCTGAAGGCATTATCTCCGGTGACGACATCCTCTGTCCGCTGCACAACTGGCGTATCAGCCTCGATAGTGGCGAAGTTGCAGCTCCTGATCACGGTTGTGTCAAAACCTATGCGACCAAAGTAGAAAACGGCCAAGTGTTTTTAAGCCTGTAGTTCGGACAAAGTCAAAATCTTTTAACCACAAAGACACAAAGAAAAACATTTGGGAATATAAGGTTATACTTTGTACCTTCGTGTCTTTGTGGTGAAAGTCTTTTTGTAAATAAACGGGAGTTGGAATGACTCGAACAGTGAACAGTGTTTGTTCCTATTGTGGGACGGGTTGTGGGATTCGCCTGGAAACTGATGATCAGCGCATTATCTCGCTGGCCGGTGATGAGAAGCACCCGACCAATCAGGGCAAGCTGTGCTCGAAGGGGCGCGAATTACATCATACGGTGCGTACGCATGACCGCTTGCTTCGTCCGAAACTGCGCACGTCACTGGATGCCCCGTTTGCACCGGTGGACTGGGATACGGCGCTGGATCATGGTGCCCGTAAATTTGCTGATATTATTCGTGAACATGGGCCCGATGCAGTGGCATTTTATATTTCAGGGCAGTTGCTGACGGAAGATTATTATGTGTTTAACAAGCTGATGAAGGGTTTTATCGGCAGCAATAATATCGACACCAATTCGCGCCTGTGCATGTCTTCGGCTGTAGCTGGCTATAAACGCGCATTCGGAGCCGACGGGCCGCCGGGCTGTTATGCAGATATCGAACTGGCTGAATCCTTTTTTATTATAGGAGCCAATCCTGCTTACGCACATCCGATTGTATTCCGTCGCATGGAAGCGGCCAAAGAAGCCCATCCGGATTTGAAAATCGTCGTGGCCGACCCGCGCCGCACCGATACCTGTTCGATTGCTGATCTGTATTTACCGCTCAAACCCGGCACCGATGTGCCGCTGTTGCAGGCCATGCTGAATGTGCTGATCTGGGAAAATCTGGTCGACCAGGACTACATCGAAGCACATACGCATGATTTTGATACAATCGGCAAGCAGGTGCGAAGCATGACGCCGCGCAAGGCTGCAGAAATATGTGGTGTAGATGCCGCTGATATTGTGCAGGCGGCTCTGTGGTTCGCCGAGAAGAAAACTATGTCGTTCTGGTGTCAGGGCATGAATCAATCGACATCGGGTACGGATAAGAGCAATGCCTTGATCAATCTGCATTTGGCAACGGGGCAGGTTGGGAAGCCCGGTTGCGGACCATTTTCTCTGACCGGTCAGTCTAATGCCATGGGCGGACGTGAGGTGGGCGGCATGGCCAATATGCTGGCCGCGCATCGTGATTACACCAGTTCGGAACACCGAAAAGAGGTGGCCGATTATTGGGGCGTTGAAGCCGTTCCGGAAAAACCGGGTTTAACGGCGACGGAACTGTTTGATGCGCTGGAGTCTGGCAAGGTAAAAGCCGTATGGGTTGCCTGTACTAACCCAATTGTTTCCCTGCCTGATGCCAGGCGTGCTGAAGCCGCTCTGAAAAAAGCCGAACTGGTGATGGTCTCCGACGCATATCATCCAACGGACACAACAAAGTTTGCACATATCCTGTTTCCGGCAGCCGGATGGGCAGAAAAAGAAGGCTGCGTGACCAATTCCGAACGTTGTATCACCCATTTGCAGCAGGCATTACCTGCTCCGGGTCTGTCTCGCCCGGACTGGAAGATCACTGCGGATTTTGCCCTGCGTTTGGGCCAATATTTGGGTCGGGACTGGCAGTACGCTTTTGCATATGAAAAGAGCGAAGATGTGTTCCTTGAACATTGTGCGCTTACACGCAATATGGATATTGATATCAGTGGTCTGTCGTACACTGTTCTCGATGAGCATGGGCCGCAGCAGTGGCCTTACCCTGATGGCGCTGAGCCAGGGGAAGAAAAACGACTCTATGCAGATGGCCGTTTTGAAACAAAGGACCGGAAAGGCCGTTTTATTGCTGTTACATATCGGCCAGTAGCCGAGTCAACCGATACCGAATATCCACTTTCTTTGACTACAGGTCGCATCCGCGATCAGTGGCATACAATGACCAAGACCGGAAATGTACCATCGTTAATGCAGCATTTGCCGCTGCCTTGCTTGCAGATTCACCCGGATAGTGCCGCAGATCGTGCTATTGGTGAAGAGGACCTGGTGCGTGTTGTTTCCCGGCGGGGGGAAGTGGTTGTGCCTGTTCAGTTCAGCCGGGACATACGCTCTGACACGGTGTTTTTACCCATGCACTGGGGCCGGATGACAGCACGAAATGGTTGCGCTAACAGCCTGACTCTTGCCGCAGTGGATCCGGTTTCCAAACAGCCGGAATTCAAGCATACAGCGGTACAGGTGGAAGGCTTTAAACCAGCATGGCGAGGCGTGATGTTGATGGTCGGTTCCAAGCTGGAGTTGGGCAGGCAGATGATTGAGGGCTATACCTATGGTGTAGTCTCCTGCGCGGGCAGTGATCATCCGGTTACTTCGGTGGATTTGGCATGCACCAAGCCGGTCAAAATAGAACAGTATAAACGTCTGGATCAAATGCTCGAACAGGGTGAAAGCTTCGAAACGCTGACTTATTCGGATCGCAAACACGGCATCAATCGCAAGGCATGGTTAAACGACGGCCACCTGATTGCCGTGCGCTGGGTGGGTGGCGATATTCATGAAGCCCAGTGGCTGCGCAAGCTGATGCTGGAAGGCCGCGATGTCGGTGAACTGCGGCCGT
>WFUI01000062.1 GCA_015485035.1 Mariprofundus sp. | reverse complement strand
GGCGCATAGTAATCCGTTGTCTTGTACAGCACCTCAGCCACATCGGATACCACGACAAAACCGTGCGCAAAACCCTCGGGTACCCAGAGCTGTTTCTTGTTATCAGCACTCAGGTATTCACCCACCCATTGACCAAAAGTGGGCGAAGAACGGCGAATATCCACCGCCACATCGAATATCTCACCCACCACGCAGCGCACCAGCTTCCCTTGAGATTGCTTGATCTGGTAATGCAGTCCACGTAATACACCCCGTACAGAACGGGAATGGTTGTCCTGCAAGAAGGTAACATCCTGTCCGACCAGCTCATCGAAGACCTTTTTGTTGTAGCTTTCGAGAAAAAAACCACGTTGATCATCGAAGACTGATGGTTCGATCAAAAGAACATCAGCTATCGAGGATTTATTACTGATCATGCATTTACCTTAATGCTACGCGGCAATATTCTCATCGGATTTAAATAAATATATGTAGATACAGAAACTTGCCGGCGAGCACCCAACATCATCAGTACGGATCTAAACAGAAATCCAGCAGATACACCATATGCGATCCCTACTGGCCCATATGCAGTTCCAAGACCATACATCAACATAACAATCACTACTGCTGATACCAGTGATGCAACCAAAACATAACGGACATGCCCTGTCATCGTCATTAAAATCGTTGCCGGCCCTGATGCCAATGCAAGAAGATATCCTATTGACAAAATAACCAGGTATTTCCCTGCGTCAGAGAACCCTTTGCCAAATAGAAGCACCGGAAGAAACGAATAAGTCGCAACATAGACAATAAAAAGCAATAATGCAGGAAGAAATGCTATTGTCGTAGATACACGAATAACACGCTCCAGGTCCTTATATTTCTTCTGCCCATATAGCTCAGTGATATAGGGCGGAAGAAACCCCTGAATAATAAACAGCGGCATTATCACAAGTTCGACCATCCGTTTAGCAGAGCCATAGATGCCTGCGTCATTGATCGTTGACATGGACCCCATCATTATTATGTCAAGATAGGCTATGAGCATCATGGTGCCATTTGCAATGAAAACAGCCAGTGCATGTGAATATATAGAAGAAGCCTTCTCAAGCTCACCCCATGCCAGACCAGGAACACGCCTCCAGATGCCGGAAAAAGAAATCAAGAAACTGACAGACAACGCAATAACAGTCATATTGATGACTGCTTCAACACTGATATTGCCACCAATAGACCAGTAGAACAAAATAAACGCAATCAACATAATCCTTGCAAAAACGCCGGCATAAACAGACGCCAATCTTATGTCATGCAATCCTCTGTAGATTTCAACTGTTACATCCTGCATAACCTGAAGAATCAGCCATCCGATGATCAGACACTGCATACCAAGCAAAATGATATTGCCTGAATAATAACGGCGAATAAGGTATTCATAGAAACCTGACAAAAGCAGGATAGCAACAGCTACAGATGTCAATAAAGAATAGAGCAAGACGCTGCGCGTGACGACGGGTAATCTTGAAGGATTTCCCTTGTATGACTCTGATACGATTTTGACTGTTGTATTGTTGATGCCTAGCTTGGCTAGCATAGCCAGCAAAACGACCATACTCAGAACAATGTAATAGACCCCCATCTGCTCTACCCCAAGGAGACGAGCAAGTATTACATATAGCAGAAAGGAAAGAGCTACATTCGATATTTTACCCAAAAGCGACCAGACACCGCTTCTGTATATTCTTTTTTTCAGTTCGTACATTTAACAGATATGAATCAATCAGACTGCGTGTCAGGTATCAACGCCCTACTATTCAGTATCGTCATGACATGCTCGAGCTGTGCACTACGAAAGGCCCGAATAATCGGCAAATAGAATGCCGTTCTGAGAGATACAGATGTCGAGATTGCCTTTGGCCGGTAAACATCGTGATAGGGTTTATCCAAGGTGTACCCCATCCAGTCAGAAAGTACTGGAATAGTGGTTTCAGGAGATCTGTTGATCTCATCGATGCTGATGATAACTGATTTCTCAGGAAATCTTTTATGAAAATCAATTATTCTCTGATTATACAACAACCAGGCATCTGCGGCTCGATGAGGCATCAAATAGAATATTCTGTCTCCACGACGTCGAAACAACGAGTCAATGACACGATAAGGATTTCGATAGAGAAAAACATATTTTATTTCCTTACACAGGTTTTCCCAAAAATCAAGAAAGAGTGTAGTGCGCGGATCTTTCCAACCCCAATTATCATATTTCTGACTATTCCTATATACGAGGGCTTTCGCATACTCTCGATCATCATGGGAGACTGTAATCTTCTTCTTACAGAAATACATATGTTGCTTATTGTAATTGAGTATTTTTTTATGCAGCTCAAGAAATTTACGGTCCTCATAATGACCATGCGGGTTACCATATCCGGGCCCTGCCTGCTGCTCACCCATGCTAATACCGCAATATTGCAGATAACTTGAGAATAGCGATGTACCGGAACGGTGCATCCCCGCCAAACAGACTATCATTTTTTACCCCTACTTTATCTTATTGTTATAAGGTGACGTTTTATATCAGAACCAATTATTCTGACACTCGATACCGACCGTCTCGGTACCACCAGAATCTTGGCCCGCTTTCGTTTTGCAGTTGCATTAGGGTCAAGTGATACACCAAACAAAAACAGCCCTCGAGCACCATACTGCATGACTATACCACCGTATTCCGATGCATCGATATACGTTCCGAACAACTTGGTTTGATAAACGCCATCCCCAATGAGAAGACCAATCTTTCTTACCGCTATATGTCCACCCCAGATAGTGAGTGTATTCATGAATTCGCCATGCCTTTTGTCATTTGTTGGCCACCAGTAATTCCTGGCATCTGTCTTTTTTAGCCTGTTTTTAAGGACAATCCCATTGCCCGGACCGTGAATACTGACATTTCTTAGATTACTCAATGTGATTCTGCTACCCCAATATTTCTTGGTGTCTGTATCGTAAGGCCAGCCACGCTTGGTTTTGTTATTTGCCACGTTTCTTCCACGCTCAGTGAGTTCGAACAGGATACCGGTCGCGTAATTCTGAATTCTCACGTTCTCCACCAGCGCACTCCACGTGTTCTCAAGATGTAGTCCCACGCCTTTTCCATTTCCAACAATCGTCATATTTCTTATAACTGGGTTTGCCCCAGACAAATGAATACCATCACGAATCCTGAGAATGGTTACACCCGGACCTTTTCCTTCAATAACAACATTTCTGTACATGCTGCACAGATTACGAAGTTCATGCACACCCGGACCAAAGCTTATAACCTGGCGTTGCTTGATCGGTTTCAAGCAAATAGAGGCATTCGCATCGATTAGCGCAATGAAACAATAAATAGCAACAATGCTTCTCATGCCGGCGACATCATTTGTTTTCTTCGCAACCTCTTCGCCACATAAAATGATACAATAATTGACAACATCAACATGGTTGAATATGAGTGAATAGTCACATCCTGACCTGTTACTGTTCTCAGAAACTGCAAAATCAGTACAGCCGTGATCTCATGTCTGTACTGGTATCGATCATTGTCAAAATAGTAACCACGAGCTGGTATATATATAAATAGAAAAGCAATAAAGACCAACCATGGCACAAATCCAGATATACCCACATTAAGCAACGTTGTGAAATAGGCACTGTGTGGCGCTATCTCAGTCTTGCCTGTCGAATAGAAACCATAGCCTATGAATGGTGATTCCTGAAACCGTTTCCATGAATATTCCCATGCCAGGGTTCTACCACTCAATGTCTCAAGTTTTTCCTTTGATACGCCTCGTTCAAGATATTTGACAATCTTCTGACCAATGCCACGATCACTTGTAATCACTGCGGTTATCGAAACCACACCAAGCGTTAGCAATATAAAGAGCCTCATCATGGCCTTACGCCTTGTGAGAAATGAAAGGAATACAAGCCCCAAAAATGTACCGGCTATCGATGTTCTGCTCTGCGCCATAATCAGGCTACTTGTAGAAAATATCAAAACGAGCAAATAGGGATATTCTGATGATAGTTTCTTTGCCCTAAGGAATCGAGCGTAGGAGATCACAACAGCAATACCAGACATATATCCAAGACTATTGGAATTGAGCTTTGGCATACCTTCCAGCATGAAACCAAAGACACCATTATTAGGCCTATGCGTAATGTCCGGGAAAAACACCCCACCAATCACTGCCAGCATACACATAAAGCCAAAATATACATAGCTTATATTGTATACGACATACTGGTGACAATTCTTCAATTCAACTCTGATCGTCAGTGCTGCGAGCACAACAGTCAGCAAAACTGAATATGCCTTGAACAGATTCAGCAGGAAAGTCGTGGTTAAAGGCGACGTAACAATGCCGACGCCTGCATATAATGACATGCATATAAGCGGCAGGCGA
Organism: Mariprofundus sp.; assembly: GCA_015485035.1. Classification (GTDB taxonomy): domain Bacteria; phylum Pseudomonadota; class Zetaproteobacteria; order Mariprofundales; family Mariprofundaceae; genus Mariprofundus. Next base: position 9,644 of record WFUI01000062.1, on the reverse strand, counting down.
TAATATCTGGCGCTCAGTTGTCGTATCGAGCCAAAAACAATAAATGAAACAACCAGTATGGATATCACCTGGATAATAGCGGATGCATCGATAGTCGTTACATCATAGATATCACCCTCTCTTGGTATCCATATTCCCATACCGATATACAACAACAGCCATGATAATATGAGCCTGTGCCTGATAGTTTTTACTATATCCTTCAAAGAACGCCATCTGGAAATCAACCACATCCATAAAAGCACGATGGAAAATAGACCTGTATAAAGGATGATATTTGCGCCCATAGATCAAGTGCCCCGATACTTCAGAAAATACTTCATGAGGCTACAGATATGCATGCGATTGTGACGTAATCCAGACAATCTAAACACCTTGATACTCTTATGCATGCCGGCATGCATAACTATCGAGAATGGATAATATATCGTATCAGCACCATTGATACGCATATTTCTGCACCAGTCAACATCTTCCATATACAGGAAATATCTCTCATCCATACCGCCATATTTCTCTACATATTCCATTCGCACGATCATGGCACCACCTGAAACCCAGTCAACTTGACATACATCATCAAGTGACTCATTTTCCATGAAGTACCTTGCTGTTTCCCTTTTTCCTATGGCAGTCTTTCGTAACAAGGTTCTCACGAATATAAACGTGTACCAGCGAGGAAAACGTCGGCATGACGGCTGATTGTTACCATTGTTATCAACCACCTTAGGGCCGGCAATGGCAACATTTTTATGCGTATCCAAATAATCCAGTATCTCATTAGTCCTGTCGTCAAGCAGGCGACAATCTGGATTTATTATATAAACATACTCTCCTCTGGCTTTTCTAAGCCCCTGATTGACACCGCCAGCATAGCCACTGTTACGTGCTGACCTGATCATCCTTACGCCTTCCAACCTTGCCAAATACTTCTTCCATTCATCATCCGAATAGCAGGAATTGGAGATAACAATGACCTCATGCTCTATGTGATTAGCATGCTCTTTGATGCTTGAGACACAGCCTTCTACCTCATCCATGCAATGATATTCAATAATAATGAAGCTTAGCCTCATTTAGAGAATTCCTTTTCGACAACATCGCGAACAATGTCAGGTATATTTCCCTTAGGCAATGCTTTATGCTGCATACTACAGGCCCTTCCTATGGCTGACCGCAATGACTCGTTGTCGTGAAGAACGACACAGCTACCCAGCCTTTCCAGCTCTTCCGCTATCTCTGACTGCTCATCCTGTGATTCTCCAAGTTCTGGTTTTCTGGGCACAGCCACTACAGGCTTCCCCGAACTTATGCAGTCCTTGAGACTACCGAAACCAGCTTGCGTCACGAGTATATCTGCGTGTGCAATGTAACCCATAACCTCATCATGGGACAGATAGTCATGACATTCGTATGGCACACAATCTATGGGCGTTGATCCTGTCTGGGCAATGATTTCATAATCATCGGCAATATCCAAAAGCATGTCACGCAGACGGATGAATGGATAAGGATTCGTACCAAAAAGCGCAAATATCACAGCAATGGACCACCCATAATGGCGTTTGGATAATGCTTAAGCAATGGCTCCCACTGCACGATGAACGTATCCGCATACTTGTACATAAACTTTCCGGTCCGTGAGGGTGATTTGATTCTGGCACCGGTTTCGATAAATATCAGATGTGACGCAAGCAGTTTACCTATCAGGCATGGTGCGATGGCTATACCTGCACCAGTACTGACGATAACCCTCGGACGATAGAGTAAGAGCAGTATCAGTGACTGAACTGTATTGACAAGATAACCAAATACAGAAGTATGGGGGTCATGAACAAAATGAACCCGCCTGTTTCCTATTCTGCCCTTTACATGCCTGTCCTTTTTTGTCAAGACAACCTGCTTATGCGCAACCTTCTCACAGGCAGACAGGCATTCCGCAAGATGCCCGCCTGATGAGCATACCAGCATAACAATATCATTCCTCAGGTTCATTTTCGGACAGATTGCTAGACCGAATCACCTACATATCTTTTCCTGAATTCATCGGCAAATTGCTTGAACGGGATTGTTTCATCATATTTATCCCTCAGCACACCCTTAATATCCTTGAATAATATTGGCGGCTCATCAGTATTCATCTTTTTTACAACTTCATCAACTGTAAACATATATATATCCAATGGAAACCAGAACAAAAAGGCCCTTGCCCTTTCATACAAACAAACTATAGAACCGTATATTTTCTCAACCAGACTGTTGCCAACAATTAGCCTTATATCGATATCCGAACGGTTATTGTATCTATACCTTGATAGACTTCCATACGCTGCCGCTGCTGGTAACCCATATTTATTTATTCTTGCATATAGGCCATCAATATAATTGATAAATTTTCTTGGATTCCCTTGGCCTATGTCCATGTGATAGAGAAGAGCCACAGGCTGACAATTTATTAGCCAATTAATACCATGTGACATTACGATGATAGTCAGAACGCCGATCATACCTTGAGGTTCAAAGAACATATAAAACGTGATGATCAATATAAAATCAACAACAAGCTTTATAAAAACCTCATACGGATTCATGTACAACATACCCTGAAGTATGAAATTACTTACTATCCTGCCAAGCCTAGACTGGAAAAATGGCTCAAGAAAGGTATCTTGCACAAAACTTGGAAGTTTTTTCTTCTTCACAACATATCCTATACGAGCGTGCGGATTTTTGCTCTATTACGAAAATAATTTATAATTGGCTTTTCCATCATCTGATATGAGATATGTCCAACCAAAACAGAAAAGCACACAGCAACCAAAATAAATAGACTATAATGCCCGCCTACAATTTTCCCCCATACAAATCCCACGAGGTTGATTGAGAATATATGGGAGAGATAAAGCGAATATGACATGTCCCCTAAATAGGACAACAAACCACGGAATTGAATTTTCCTTGCTTTTTCAATGCTTACAACACAATAAACTATAATTGATGATGCCAATCCCCATCTGAAAGCCCTGTGTAGATCAACGAGGAAATACTCAACTGTTGACAACACCAAAATGATACTAAGTATAATGAATAACGTCGCTACACTAGTATTTAGGTAGATGCCTTTTCTTATCAGCACTGCAATACCACAACCAACAAGAAACTCAACAAGCAAAGGTGAGGTTGACTGCTTCCATACTGCTCCATCAATTTCAATGGTATAACCAAGCAGAACAAGCAAGGACAGGACCCCAGAAAGAAATAAAATACCCCTGCCAATCGACATCAACAAAGCAACTGCAAATAACAGATAGAACATTATTTCATAATTCAATGTCCAGCCTACAGGCAGTACAGGCTTCATCTGACCAATAGGGCTATATGTTGGAATAAACAATAATGATTTAATGAAATGTGTAATATCAAAGTACTTCCCATCACTGAACATATGATTTACTGAAATCAGCAATATGGATAGAAATATCGTATAAATCCAATAAAGTGGTACTATCCTTATAAAACGGCGCATCAAAAATCTTATTGCTTCACCACTTTCACCGAACCTGTTCCAGGTTATATACACCATGATAAATCCGCTAATGACAAAAAAAATATCGACGCCTATCTTCCCTAGCTTGAAATAACCATTTTCAGATATATGCCCCCGTACATTGAGATGAATATACGTATGCGCAATTACAACAAGTAAAGATGCTAGGCCACGCATGACCTGGATTGAAGTTACCGTTTCCTTTTTATTTCCAGTCATTACTATTTACTTTTGTCAATTCATTAATCATTTTTTTCAACACACCCAGATCGCTATTATTATCGATAATATGCAGCTTTATACCTTCACTAATACTCTCAAAATAATCATACCTTTTTTTGAATAATTTGTCGGGTTGTGCCTCTGGCCGCACCTGGCATACTGTCTCATAATCCCTTTTGATCAATAACACCTGCGAACCTTCAGGTAGCAAGCTCATGAACCGGTCTTTCCATGCTGTTTCGAAAAGGTTTATGCCGGTATCGACCGATACGTCGATAAGGATGTCGATGACATAGCGGTCGAGGATGATGGTGCGCTTACCGGGTCTTTTCAGCCTGGGCATGATCTGCCTTTTGAGAACCCTCCTTGCATCCATGTACTGCAGGCGTATGAACAGCCATGAAATCAGCCGTGATCGGTAAAAGTGATGGTAACCGATGCGAACACCATCGACTGTCTCGTATTTCGTCAGCCCGATCAGTCTGCATAATGCCAGCAACGGCTTGCTATAAAAATGATTGAATCTCAGCCACAGGGTTTCGACCTCGTAGCCCTGTTCCTGCAGGTGTTTCCCGATCATACCGCAGGCTGTTGTCTTGCCCGACCCGTCGATACCGGTGACATAGACGATTCGCTTGTCATCTGTCATGACACGCCTCGACGATTTCCAACACCTGTTTTCCAACCTGCTGCCAGTCGGGATAGTCGTGCATGAATGCCCTGGCGTTTTCCGACATGGCCTGCCGGGTATCGTGGTCACGCAGGGCGAGGATGGTGTTGACGAAGCTCTGCTGGTTCAGCGGATCGATAACCACCCCCCTGTTCTCGATCAGCTCCGGGATGCCATCGACATCACCGCCGATAACCGGTTTTGCATACGCAAGCGCCTCGATGACGGCGATGGGTACATCGGACGGCACCAGCACGAATGGCAGCACCACGGCTGAACAGGCGGCGATATGCGCCTGCACCTGCTCCGGCGCAAGCCAGCCCTCGATGATATTCACCCTGTCTTGCCACGATTGTCCATCGATGAGCTGCCTTGCCTTCTGCGCGGCGCCAGGCTCGTCACCCCGTGCCAGTACGGTGATACGGCAGTCCTGGCATTGGGTCATCAGTTCAGGCCAGATGCGCATGAAGGCATCGAAGCCCCTGATGCGGCGCAAGGCACCGAGGTAGAGCAAACGGAATTCATCACCCTGTTCAGCAACTTCGGTCACGGCCCTGTCCCTGCCGACCGGCAGCTTGATGAGCTTGTCTTCTGCGACTCCCATGTCTTTCAGTCTATGCAGGTTGGCGTCACTCTGGACGATGATCCGGCTGAAGCCGGGATGATTGAGGAAGCGTGCGAACAGGGATCTCGGCACGAGGCGCTGCTGCCACAATGCGCGTGTTTCACGTACCGGTACACCGGCCCTGATGCTGCGGAACATCTCGCGCCATTCGTACAGCGGCGCGGTGATGAACGGCACGACCGGATACGGCAGGCTGAGCAGCAACCCCCTGTAGGCGATGGTGCGCGGCGTGGTGCTCCAGAACAGTATGTCTGGCGACAGGCGTTCGAGTTGTCCGCGCAGGTCACGAATGTGGCGCACGCCCAGATGCGGGCACGGCTGAATGGTCACATTGTCTGACTGCCAGGCTTCTTCGTTACCATCGGTGAGCAGCGTGACCTTGTACCGGGTGGCGAGCGCCTGTGCGATTTCGTGGACATAGCGCCAGGGTTGAAGTCTGGCATTGTCTTTACGGATACCGTTGGCGACGATTACGACTGAGTGCATTTTACGTGTTTATAGCGTGATCTTGGGTTTGTGGGTATCTACCCTCACCCCAACCCTCTCCCGCCAGCGGGAGAGGGGGCTTTTCGTTTGTTCCGGTCAAGTTGGTCAGGCCAGTATCAAAAAATATGGATGGAGCACCTGCCGGGGTTACAGAGGCACCCTCACCCCAACCCTCTCCCGCTAGCGGGAGAGGGAGCTTTTCGTTTGTTCCGGTCAAGTTGGTCAAGCCAGTATCAAAAAATATGGATGGACCACCTGCCGGGGTTACAGAAGCACCCTCACCCCAACCTTCTCCCGCCAGCGAGTGAGGGGGCTCTTCGTTTGTTCCGGTCAAGTTGGTCAGGCCAGTCAACAATGCGTAGATGGACCGCCTGTCGGGGTTCTGTAATCACCCTCACCCACCAGCGGGTGATGAGACTGTTTGTTCATACTCGCTGAGTTCATCCAGCCACTCGCCGAATCGCTGGATATTGGCCATGCTGTATTCCCGGCAGACCTTCTCTCGGTTGCGCTCGCCCTGTTGTCTGCGCAGTTCCGGGTTGCCGGCAAGCCGGCACAGGGCTTCTGCCAGCGCATCGACATCACGCTCAGGTACCAGGATTTCATCGACCAGTTCCTCGATGGCGCCACAGGGCGTGGCGACCACGGGCAGGCCGCAGGCCATGCCTTCCATCAGTACCACGGGAATGCCTTCAGCACCTTCCCGTTCGGTGGTGATGGACGGAACACAAAGGATATCAGCCATCTGGTACATCAGGCGTAACTGGTCCTGGTCCATCTTGCCGAACACCGTGACGCGCTCTTCGACGCCGTGCTCCCGGGCGATGGCGGCGAGATCCATGTCACCGAAGCCAATGAACAAGACATGAATATCGGTGTCCTTTAGCTGTTTCAGCGCCTCGATCAGGTACTGAAAGCCCTTGCGCTCGGTATAGCGGCCGACGGCAATGACCGTGGTCATATCCTGTGGCCGGTAGCGTTCGGTATCGACGAACAGGCGGTTGAGCCGCAGCCTGTCGCGTTCTACGCCATATTCACTGCCGAGCTTCTCCATCCACTTGCGCGCGATGGGAAACACCCGGTCGGCAGCAGCCAGGGCCTCGCGGAACAGGGCCTCGTTGGGATTGGTATAGAATTCATGCGCATGGATGGTGACGCTGAGCGGCAGGTCGAGAATACGCTTGCAGTAGTAACCGATGAAGAACTTGTGGTCACCGAAGTGGGCATGTATCTGGGTGATGCCGTTACGGCGCATGTCGGCGGCGAACAGAATGGCAAAGTACAGATCGACCAGCCCGCCATGTTTCAGTGCATGCCGGGTGATGCGCGGCATGGTGAGCATGCGCAGGGCCACCCAGGGTATCATCAACAACAGTTTTGTCTTGCCAATGGCCAGCCATGACCACTCGGGCTTCGGGGCAAATATGTCGCCGGCCCGAAAGCGGGTGGCATAGAGCCTGATGGCCTTTCCGGCACGGACCAGGTCATCCACTTCACGGTATATGAAGGTTTCCAGCCCGGCATGCATCGAGACGATGTAGGCGATCTTCTGTTTTCTACTTTCAGACATCAGAAAATCCGTTCCTCGACCAGACGCCTGAGATACTGGCCATAGCCGTTCTTCATCAACGGCTCGGCCAGCCTGAGCAACTGCTCGTCGTCGATGAAGCCCATATGCCAGGCGACCTCTTCGGGGCACGAAACGCGCAGCCCCTGGCGCTTCTCGATGGTGGCGATGTACTGCGAAGCATCGAGAAGCGATTCATGGGTGCCGGTATCGAGCCAGGCCATGCCACGCCCCATGTGCTCGACCGCCAGGCGGCCCTGTTCGAGATAGGCAAGATTGACGTCGGTGATCTCCAGCTCGCCACGCGCGGACGGCTTGAGCGAGGCAGCGATGTCGATCACATCGTTGTCGTAGAAATACAGCCCGGTGATGGCATAGCGTGAGCGTGGCCGTTCGGGCTTTTCCTCGATACTGATAGCCCTGCCCTCGCTGTCGAACTCGACCACGCCGTAACGCTCGGGGTCGTTGACCGGATAGGCGAACACGGTGGCGACGTCACACATGGCGCTGGCGCGTTCGAGCTGGCGGCCAAAGTCGTGACCGTAGAAGATGTTGTCGCCGAGGATCAGCGTGGCGTTGTCGTTGCCGATGAACTCCCGGCCTATGATGAACGCCTGCGCCAGTCCGTCCGGTGACGGCTGCACGGCATAGCGGATATCGATGCCCCACTGGCTACCGTCACCGAGCAATTGCTCGAAACGGGGGGTATCCTCCGGCGTGGAGATGAGCAGGATGTCGCGGATGCCGGCCAGCATGAGCGTGGACAACGGATAATAGATCATCGGCTTGTCGTACACCGGGATCAACTGCTTGGAAATGGCCTGGGTAGCCGGATACAACCGGGTGCCGGAACCGCCGGCTAGAATGATTCCCTTGCGTTCAGCCATTATTGACTCCTTTGAGACCCAAACGCTGCCCCTGGTAGGTGCCCTGCTGGATGTGACGCCACCAGTCGCGGTTGTCCAGATACCATTGTACGGTCTTTCTGAAGCCGGTTTCGAAGGTCTCGCGCGGCTTCCAGCCCAGCTCGCTGGCGATACGGCTGGCGTCGATGGCGTAGCGCAGGTCGTGGCCTGGCCGGTCAGAGACATAGGTGATAAGTTCGCGATAGCTGGCATGCGTCGATGACGGGCTCAGTTCGTCCATCAGGTCGCAGATCATGTGCACGACCTCGATATTGCGCAGTTCGTTGTGCCCGCCAATATTGTAGGTTCGTCCAGGCATCCCCTCGCTGACCACCAGCCACAGGGCTTCGACATGGTCTTCGACATACAGCCAGTCACGGATATTTTCGCCGGTGCCGTAAACCGGCAGGGGCTTGTCGTCGAGGCAGCTGAGTATCATCAGCGGGATGAGCTTTTCCGGGAACTGACGCGGACCGTAGTTGTTGGAGCAGTTGGTGATGAGCACCGGCAGGCCGTAGGTACGGTGCCAGGCACGTACCAGGTGGTCAGACGATGCCTTGCTGGCCGAGTACGGAGAGCTGGGATCGTACGGTGTTTCTTCGGTGAACAGGCCCTCGCTACCGAGCGATCCATAGACCTCGTCGGTGGATACATGCAGAAAGCGGAAAGCATCACGCTCCGCGCCATCCAGATCACGCCAGTAGTCGAGCGCGGTATCGAGCAGCACTGAGGTGCCGACAATATTCGTCTGAATGAACTCTGCTGCGCTATCAATCGAACGATCAACGTGCGATTCGGCTGCCAGGTGCATCACGGTGGTCGGCTTATGGGTGGTGAATGCCTGCTGCATGGTCTTCTGGTCACAGATATCGGCATGAATAAAGGTATAACGGTGATCGCCCTCGATATCGGCAAGCGATTCCGGGTTGCCGGCGTAGGTGAGCTTGTCGATGTTGACGACATGCACATCAGTGTGCGCCAGCAGCCAGCGCACCAGGGCCGAGCCGATGAAGCCTGAACCGCCTGTTACTAATACAGTTTTCATATTCCCTTCTTTCATGAATGATAAATGAATGACTTCAAACCCTTACACTTGCCACTCACCCTCGACCCCTCTCCCCTCTGGGGAGAGGGGAGCGATCCTGGCGGTTTGCTTTGCCTTTATTGCCCCCTCTCCCGCTGACGGGAGAGGGGAAAAGGTTGGCAGACTGTTTTGACTCACCCCGGTGTGTTGCGGCACTGACCCTCTCCCCGGAGGGGAGAGGGAAAAACCATGTCGCTTTGATAGTGGTTGAGGTGAAGGTCTATTCTATAGCCTGCTCTCCTGATAATGATCCACAAACCATTGATAGGTCTGCCCTAAGCCCTCTTCCAGCGTGTATGACGGCCGCCAGCCCATTTGCGAGATCTTGCCGGTATCCAGCAGTTTTCTCGGAGTGCCATCGGCCATCGTGGTATCGTACACCAGCTCACCTTCAAAACCGACAACCCGTCTGAGCGTTTCGGCCAGTTCGGCGATGGTAAGGTCCTTGCCGCAACCGATATTGACCAGGCCATCACTGTAACCCTGTTCCATCAGAAACACGCAGGCATCGGCCATGTCATCGACGTGCAAAAATTCG
>WFUI01000061.1 GCA_015485035.1 Mariprofundus sp. | reverse complement strand
GTAGAGGAAAACTCAGACAATCTGCCAAAGCAGGGTTTTGATCAACCCGAACTGGGGGATATCAATTTTGAGTATTCTGATTCTGATGCATCTGATGTCGGAACAGGCCAGGATGATCAAGATCAGAGCCCGGTTGATATTCAGGGCTTCAATGAGTCTGAAGCCATCGACTGGCACCATCATGCTTCATTCGATGATGAAAGCATCGATCCATCAGCAGTCGGGCAGGACGAGGCTGTTGTTGCCAGTGACAGGGGAGAACCGAATGAAATGGCGGGATTCGCTGCGGGGGCCACACAGGAACCGGACAATCTGTTGACTGAATTTATGGATCATGGCGATAAAGCTACTGCCATAGCAGATGACGAAGAACCAATCCGGCATCTTGATAGTTTGTTGAGTAAATTTGACGATGATGATGACCTGGTGATCATCGATGATGAGAACGCCCGGCTGGAAAAATCATTTTTTGAATCTTCGGATGTTGAAGATGTGACCAAACCCGGGAATGAGTTCGTTATAGACGATGACTCGGAGCAAGTCGAACCCCGGGACTCGGCTCCTCAGTCGGATGAATTCAACGATGATGAGGATAATAACAAGGGCTGAGTGATGTTGCCGCCAGCTGTGATTCTGATGATGGAAATAGACGCTACTATCCCGCTATGACGATCTCCGATAGGCTTTTTTGCAGCTATCCCGGATCCCGGCTTTTGTTTGGTTTTGCGCTGCTGTTTCTTTCCCTGACAACGACATCGACATGGTTATGTCTTTTTCTGGCTGTCGTTGCAGCTGCCATGATTCGTCTGCTGGATGGAAACTGGAACACGAGTTTACGTGTATTGGGATTGCTCCGCTGGTTTGTGATACCCATCCTGTTGTTGCATACACTGTTTACCCCGGGGCAATTGTTGCTGCCGGGCTTCCCTGTTGCAGTGAGCAGGGAAGGGTTGTTGCAGGGTGTATGGCTAAGCATTCATCTGATCAGTATCTATGCCCTGGCTGTACTGATGTTTCGTCTGCTGAGTCGCGAGGAGTGGTTGCGGCTTATTCTGCTGTTGCCCGGAATCGGAGAGCGGATGATGGTTCAAATATTGATGATGATTTCCATGAAAAACCATATGGCCGGATTATTGTCCTGTTTGCGCCAGCAGTACTGTTTGCGCCATGACTGGAAAAAAACACCGCTGCTGCTGATGTCTGCATTCAAACAGACTTTACTGGATGCTTCAGCTTATGCACAGATGCTCTGGTTACGGTGGCCACAGCAACTACCAATGCTTGTACCGGTTGCGGATCAAAGCAGCAGTTACAGCCTGGTGGACAGATATTTATTTTCCGCCCTCTGGATAAGTTGTGCTTGTATGGTATTTTTGTTGTTATGGTTGTTATGAAACAGCAAAAACAGCGTATTGTCATGGTGCTGGAGTTTGATGGTCGGCCATTTCATGGCTGGCAACAGCAGGACAATGCTTCATCGGTTCAGGCAAGTTTGCAGTCAGCCCTGAAGCGCATTGAAGGGGAGCCTGTTTCAGCGACTGCAGCAGGGCGTACTGATGCGGGTGTGCATGCCGAAGCCTTGCTGGTGCATGCCGATATCAATGCAGAGCGCTGGTCCCGTTCCCGTAAGGCCTATGTCCACGGCTGTAATAGCCTGCTCCCGGATGAAATTCGTGTCGTCGGGGTACGGGCGGTCGAAGAAAATTTTCATGCCCGGTTTGATTGTCGGGAACGGGCTTACCGGTATCAGATATGGAACCGGAATACGGCATCCAGTCTGCACAGATGGCGACACTGGTGGATGCCCAGAGCGCTGAACCTCGATGCCATGCGGGAAGCAGCATGCCACTGTGTGGGCAGACGTGATTTCAGTGCTCTCAGAGCCGCGGGTTGCCAGGCATCCGGCGCAGTGAGAACAATCAGAACACTGTCTGTCGAGCAGCATGGTTATTGCATCAGTATTTCAGTTTCAGCTGATGCGTTTCTGTATCATATGGTTCGGAATCTGGTCGGGAACCTGGTTGAAGTTGGTGCGGGGAAGCGTAGCCCCGAAGCATTTCAGGATTTACTATCCAGCGGTAACAGAAGCCTGGGGGCAGCTACAGCGCCGGCGCATGGGCTGTATTTTACGGATGCGGTTTATGATACGTTTTCCAGCCGTGGGTTAATTGCCGCTTTTTAAGGAAGTGCCGGTTAATTCAGCACTTCCTTAAAAAGGTTGATTGGTTTCAGGCTGCAGCCATGGCTTCAGCGATAGCTTGCTGGAATTTTTCCATGCTGACAGGCTTGTTTATGATTGTGGCATTATAGTGGTCTGCTCGCTGAAGCTGGTTGTCTTCGGCATAAGCTGTAATCATAATAACAGGAATATTGGATCCCAGCTGTCTTATGTGCTCAATCAGTTCCAGACCATCCATTTTCGGCATACAGTAATCAGTGATCACCAGATCGAAGTGCTTGTTTTCCTGAAGAAAAGCCTTCAGTGCTTCTTTACCATTTTCAGCCAGGACTGATGTGTGTTTCAGATGCGCAAGCATGGATTGGTGAATTTTGAGAATATCAGGAACATCATCGACCAGAAGAACATGGCAGTTTGATGGAGCATCAGGTTGGCTTTTCTGTTTATTCAGGTTGGTCGTGCGTTTATTCTTCTTCACCACGCTGTTATCGCTTTCCGCGCTCTCCGGGATATAAGGAGGCAGGTGAATGATAAATCTGGTTTTTTGATTGGGAACGGATTTAACTTCAATGCTGCCATGATTTCGTTTGATGATCCGTTGCACTGTCGTCAGTCCCAGACCTGTTCCTCCCTGACCGTTTTTGGACGTCCAGAATGCCTCAAACACATTATCTATATCCTCATCCAATATGCCGGAACCATTGTCTGTAACCTGGATGCGCATACAGGGGTGACCGGGTCTGGACAAACGGTGGTCCGGGCAGTTGCATACATGTACATGAATCTGACCGCTTTTGTTTATCGCCTGTGCGGCGTTATTTATCAGGTTAATAAGGATCTGTTCGATTTCAATCATGCTGATAGCTACATTGTGTAGTGGCGTATCAATCTGGCAGTCAAGCTGGATATAAGGCGGCATTTGCAGGCGGGCGAGGCCCATAATGTTTTCCAGCCGTTTTACGATGATTGAGCCTTCAGCATAACCGGAAATACTGTCTTTTTTATGATTTTTACTCAGCTCCAGCAGATGCGTAATAAGCTCAGAACCCCGTTCGCCAGCGGCAATGATAGCATTCAGTTGTTGTATGGATAATGTATCCTTAGTGCTCATTTGTAATACTTCGGCATTGCCGATCATATTGGTCAGTACATTGCGAAAATCATGCACAATACCTGCAACCAGAGTAGACATGTAGCCCTGCCTGTGCACGGACTCCAGTTCCTCCTGCATGGCTTCACGCTCTGAGATATCCAGTATAAAGCAGACACCAATCCAGCGGTTATGCCAGCGCATGCAGATGGCTGTACATAGCAGTTTGAGAATATTGCCGGATATATCTCTGCTTCTGATATACAGGGTTTCTGTCTTGTTCGGTTGGTTGCCATGGTGATGGCCAAGTGTTGCGCGGCAGAAGGCAATCATCTCCTGCCTGTCTTCCGGCAATGTGAGTATATCAGCACTTTCACCGATTAAATCCGTCCCGTTGCGCTGGAATGTTTCTTTGACAGCACCATTCACATAGACAATCCGGGGCGTATTATCTCTATCCATCTCGAAGGTAAAGACCGGCAACGGGCCTTTATCGAGTAAATTGTAGGAAGTTTTTTCTGCCTCCATCTGGCCTTTGACGGCTTTTTCAACCTGTTGCCCGATCAGGTAAACATAGAGCGGTATAGCAAGCAGCATGCCGAAGTGCCAAAACAGCAGGGTTTGATCGATTGCAATATGATATGTGACGTAGGTATAGGTGATCATGGTGAACAGGCCGATCAGGCTTAATATCTGCGTATACAATAGCATAGGGTTGCCGAAACGCAGGCCGTTACCAAGGATAATGAGCAGATAGAGAAAAAAGATGTTACTGCTTTGACCTCCGTCTATCATCATCGCATAGCTTACGACGCTGATATCCAGAATCGGAAAAACCAGACAACGAAATGCCGAAAGCGGTGTCCGGCGGATCATCGGAATGGAGATCAGATTAATCGCAAAATAGATGCTTGCGACAAGCATAAGTCCTGTTTCATAGACCGGAAAATCTGCCGAATGAAACAGCATATATAACAGTCCTGCAGATGCAAAAAAAAGACGAGCATATACCTGGGCAATCTGGGTGGCAGCAAGGGATGTGCCGCTCAGGTGAGCAGATTTTAGCATCCAGTTTTCAATGATATTCCTGTTTGACATTGTCCCTCCGTAACAGAAGGTAAAGCGGTGACGTACCGGCAAGCGCCCTCCTTTTATCAGGCAACAGGTTATCTCTGGCGCTGTAAGCCGTCCAGGGAAGCGTCGAATCAGTGATATCCTGTATTCAACAGTATTTCCCTGCTTTTAAGCATGATAACCTCCAGGGGCTGTTCACATAAAACCCATGCGTAGCAACGCGGGTATTTTTGTTCCCCCTGCAAGGCGTACTTTTCCGAACAATGATGTGATACGATGCGCGCCAGGCTGATCCATTCATCAACCATGAATAATTGGCTTATGTCCTGCCCGGTTAACGCAGTGGCGTATACGGGCTTTCTTCAGGAGTAGACACATGTTGTATGTTGCCGTTCGGGCTGCAAGACGGGCAGGGGATATGATCGCCCGGGCTTATGATGAGCGAGACAGGCTGAAAGTCAGTCAGAAATCTGACCGGGATTATGTGACTGATGTGGATAAACGTGCCGAAACGTTAATCGTCAGGGAAATCGCACATCATTATCCGGACCACGGCATTGTCGCTGAAGAGATGGATACGCGAATTCATCCTGATGCGCCAATTCAGTGGTATATCGACCCTCTCGACGGGACAACAAATTTTATTCATGGCTACCCTCATTTCGCTGTATCGATTGCGGCATTTAAAAATGGCAAACCGATGCTGGCGGTTATTCATGACCCGATTCGTGATGAAACATTTGAGGCGCGCAACGGCGGCGGTGCATTTCTCAATCGAAGGCGCTTGCGTGTGAGTGAAGAAAAACGACTTGAGCATGCGTTGTTTGCTTCCGGGTTGCCGTCATACCAGCGTAATACAATCGATGTTTTCCAGTCGCGCATGGATGTTTGTATGCGTGCTATGGATGGTTATCGGCGTGGCGGTTCAGCTGCGCTGGATCTGGCTTATATCGCGGCAGGCCGGCTGGATGTATATTGGGAAGCAGGGTTGCAATCCTGGGATATTGCCGCTGGCCAATTGCTGGTGCAGGAGGCTGGCGGGCTGGTGACCAGCCTGGATGGCGCCAGTCTGGATCTGGAACAAGGAGACGTGCTGGCAGCTAATCCGTATTTACACCCGCTGTTGATCCGTTTGCTGAAAGTTGATTGATGTGCATAACCCCTGGCCGGTTATGCAGATGAGCAGGCGTTGTTAATATTCAGAGTCAGTGAATCATGCTGAGTTTTAATATACTGCTCAAATGAAGGGTATACATTCATGAACGACTGAAAAATATTTTTCGGCATGTTGCAAATCAGGGTGCGTCCTTTTGCTTTGATTGTTGTCTGAAGAGGGATGCGAATATAGGGGTTGATATTGCCGAACATCATTCCTGAAGTCAGCCTTGTCGCTCTTCCATCAGGGAATTTTAATTCCAGGCTACCGGACAGCAGAATGTGGCAAGCTGGCATTTTTTCCTCTGATTCCACGATGGGGGCTCCATCGCTGTATTCATGGACTGTAGATTCTTCGGCTATCCAGCGACGGTCTGCTTCGGGCAGCTGATCAAAAGCAGGCAGGCTGTGGGTCATTGCATGCACCATGCGGTTTTGCACCGTTCGGATCAGATAGTCACCGGCCATGGGTGAATGTTTTATTAATTCCGTAATCGAGTGGTCTGAAAACTCAAGCAGCAGAGACGGGCTTGATGCAATAACACTTGCCGAACGGCGTAATTTATAAACACAGGCAAATTCACCGAAAAAGTCGCCTGGCGTCAGCCTTTTCACGATGATCGCATTGCCATCCTCCATGCTGATTTGCACATTCACTAGGCCATCAAGAATCAGGTAAAAAGTTTTGCTGCTTTCACCTTGCCGGACAATCTCCTCATTTTCGCCAACCTGTACCAGTTTACCCTGTTTGATAAAATCCAGCGTTTCCGAATCGGATAAATGTTCGGTTAACGCAAAAACCTTCCCTGTTTCACTTTCATGGCCATCAATAGAAAAGCGGGCCATATCAGACAGGGTGTCAATCGTTTCGCTGTCCGGGTGATTCAACTGCTGGCATAGGCTCAGAAGCCCGATAGCCTGAGCTGAATTGCCACGGGCCAGCATCCGTCGTGCAAGGGCCATGGCCAGAGCACGTGCCTGTTCATTTTCGCCACTTTGACGCAGCATATGAATGAAAGGTCTGGCGATATGCAGATCTTCAGGAAAAACCTGATACAGCATTTGATAGCTCTGCATTAGCTCTTGTTCATTCAACGCCATGATTGCAAGTGTAGCCTATCTGCAAGGCTCATTCCAATGACAGGGATTTACGTGGGCGACACCGGCAGGATTGCAGAAAACATTCGATCGTATGTATTTACGGGATTATCATTGCTGACAACTTATGTGCTACATATGCGGACAGGTTATGCGTTACTGACACAGGAATCACCATTGCTTGGGTATAGCCAGAATTAGCGTTAGATTAACGCACATGACTGAACCTCAACCTCTTTCCGGCCGTGCGCGCAGCAATGTTCCTTTCGCCCCTGAAGGGTGGCGTTTTATCATTCCAACAGCCGTTCTGACACTGTTTTTTTGTATGTTGAGCTGGACGATTACATCAGTAGTTCTGTTGCTGCTGTTGATATTTATGCTGAATTTTTTCCGCGATCCCGAACGTGATTTGCCGGCAGGCGATAACCTGTTTGTATGTCCGGCGGATGGCAAAGTTATCCGTGCCGAGATGATGGAGGATGGTCATCAACGTGTCGATATTTTCATGAATGTATTCAATGTGCATGTGAACAGAGCCCCCATGAGCGGGCGCATTACACATATGCAATACGTGCCCGGTAAGTTTGTAAATGCCAGTTTTGAACACGCTACCGAGGAAAACGAACGCAATCGTTTTGAAATGACATGTGACAATGGCGATAAAATCACCTTTACCCAGATTTCCGGCCTGGTAGCCCGCCGCATTGTTTCCTATGTTGAAGTTGGCGATAAAGTCGCGGCCGGACAACGGATTGGTATGATTCGTTTTGGATCACGTGTTAATTGTGAAATTCCAGTTGATTATAAACTGCATGTAAAAGAAGGTGATATGGTTACTGCCGGATCGACGGTTATTGCAAGAAAGCCTGAAAATAAAGATGGTTGCGAGGAGCGTACTTATGCCGAAGCTTAAAGCGGCAGTTGGCAAGCGGGGGGTGTATGTGCTGCCCAGCCTGTTCACTACCATGGGCCTGTTTTCCGGTTTCTATTCACTTGTTGCATCCATTCAGGGTAATTTTGAACTGGCCGCATGGGCAATTCTGGCCGCTGCTGTGTTTGATATGCTGGATGGGCGGGTGGCCCGTCTGCTGCATGCTGAAACTGAATTCGGTGCCGAATACGATTCATTATGCGATATGCTGTCGTTTGGCATTGCGCCTGCTGTATTGGTGTATTTATGGGCGCTGATTAATCTCGGCTCTGATTTTCACAGATTGGCATGGTTGGGCGCCTTCTTTGTCGTCGCCTGTGCAGCACTCAGGCTGGCCCGCTTCAACGTGAAGCTTGCCGAGCAGGACAAACGCTATTTTCAGGGATTGCCGACACCGGGGGCGGCACTCTTTATTGCCACTGCGGTGTTGTATCATATTGACCTGCATGCGGAACCATGGCCGTGGTTGTGGTTGGGGCTGTCGGTATTTCTCTCATGGTTGATGGTCAGTAATGTCCGGTTTATTTCAGGCAAGGATGTGGATCTGAAGAAACGGCGTTCATCCGGTGTGCTGGTTATCATGGTTGTCGTCATTGGCTTTTTGGCCATCGATCCTTACCGCATGCCATTCACCGTCATGTTCGCCTACTGTATGCATGGCCCGATGTTGAGTCTGTGGCAGAAATGGAAATTATCGCAGTACCGGCTTAAAAGGCGACAGCGAAAAAAACATACGTCTGCATCCGGCGATCATGACGATACGGCATGAATGCCGATGATGTTGTAAAAAGTTATCATTGTTGACCTTTGCATATTTCGGGGGTCATAATACGCCCAATGAATATCCGGTTCGAGACTCTGAATGCTACAACGAAGTATCTGCTACTTCGAATGGGCTTGTGCGTCTGCTGAACTGTTTCAGCTGATGATGTACAGGCCGCGTTTACGCGGCCTTTTTTGTTTCTGCAGGTTTTTTATTTTTGCAACCCGGTGTGCCACTGCACCAAAAAAGAACAGGAGAGAATGATGTCTGATCGTTTGTATATTTTTGATACAACCCTGCGTGACGGTGAACAGTCGCCCGGTTGTTCGATGAATATCGAAGAGAAAATGCGCGTGGCGCATGCGCTGGCGGTGCTCGGCGTGGATATCATTGAAGCCGGTTTTCCTGTTGCATCACCGGGTGATTTTGAGGCGGTGCACCGCATTGCATCCGAGGTGAAGGGGCCGGTTGTTGCCGGTCTGGCACGCGCCGCATCGGGTGATATTGAACGGGCGGGAGCAGCGGTAAAACCGGCCGGAGATCGCGGCCGTATTCACACGTTTATTGCAACCAGTCCGATTCATATGGAGGCCAAGCTGCGCATGACACCGGAGCAGGTGGTGGAACGGGCTGTGGCAGCAGTGAAGCAAGCACGTTCGCTGGTACCCGAGGTTGAATTTTCTGCCGAAGATGCCGGTCGTTCCGAAATTGATTTTCTCTGCCGCATTGTTGAATCGGTTATTGCTGCAGGTGCTCGCGTCATTAATATCCCGGATACGGTGGGTTATATGACACCGGATGAGTTCGGCTATCGCATTCGCACCCTGATTGAGCGGGTGCCGAATTCTGATCAGGCTGTTTTCTCGGTACATTGTCATAATGATCTGGGTCTGGCTGTAGCCAATTCGCTGGCTGCTGTAGAAAACGGGGCACGTCAGGTTGAATGCACCATGAACGGGCTGGGTGAACGGGCCGGTAATGCATCCCTCGAAGAGATAGTGATGATCATGAAAACCCGTTCGGATCGTTATCATATCGACATGGGTATTGATACGACGAAAATCGTACCGACTTCAAAACTGGTCAGTGGTATTACCGGCATGCCGATTCAGGCCAATAAGGCCATTGTTGGTGCCAATGCTTTTGCGCATGAATCCGGTATTCATCAGGATGGCATGTTAAAACACCAGAAAACCTATGAGATTATGACACCGGAGTCGGTAGGATGGCGTACCAACCGTATGGTGCTTGGCAAGCATTCAGGACGTGCAGCGCTGAAGGCGAGATATATTGAACTCGGCATTGAACTGGATGACGAACGGTTGGTTGCGGTATTCGATCGGTTCAAGATGCTGGCTGACAAGAAGAAAGAAATTTTCGATGAAGATCTGATGGCGTTGCTGTCAGATGATGACGATATTGATGCTGAACGCGTCAAACTCGTCAGTCTGCATGCGGCATCAGGCACCAATGATGTACCTGTAGCTGCGGTAGAGCTGGATATTGAAGGTGAAATACTGAAAGCATCTGCTGAAGGCGATGGCCCGGTTGATGCCGCCTTCAAGGCGATCAAATCACTGGTTGAGCCAAACGGCAAATTGCTGCTGTATGCTGTCAATGCCATCACCGCCGGTACTGACGCCCAGGGCGAAGTCACTGTTCGGTTGCAGGATGGCGATCGCATTGTCAACGGCCAGGGTTCGGATACTGATATCGTGGTGGCTTCTGCCAAGGCATTGATTGCAGCATTGAATAAACTGCCAAATATGCATGCCAGAGAAGTGCATGCACAATATTCAGGGGTTTGAACGTGATGAGTATGGAGTAAGACGTGAGGGGCTCCTGAACCTTGCTTGCTCCCCCTCATTTTCTTCCTACAAACGCATCTGGCGCAGCCATTTCTCCAGAAAATGGATGTTGAAGTCGGCTTTCTGGAAGCCGGGGTTGGCCAACAGGCGCTGATGCAGTTCCTGATTTGTGGTGACACCGAGGATAACCAGTTCATCCATAGCCCGTTGCATACGTCGGATGCATTTCTTGCGATCTCTGGCATGGGTAATAATTTTGCCGATCATCGAGTCGTAGTGGGGCGGGATTTTGTAACCGGTATAAAGATGTGAATCAACCCGGACACTGCGTCCACCCGGCGCATGATACAGTTCCACTGTTCCCGGTGAAGGCGTGAATTTGAACGGGTGCTCCGCGTTAATGCGGCACTCAATGGCATGACCCTTGATTTTGATATTGTCCTGAGTGAAATCGAGTTTGTCACCGGCAGCGACACGTATCTGCCATTCAATCAGATCGACACCGGTAATCCATTCGGTAACCGGATGTTCTACTTGAATACGCGTGTTCATCTCCATGAAATAAAACGACTTATCTGAATTCATGAGGAATTCAATCGTACCAGCGCCAACGTAATTTACAGCTCTTGCAGCAGCCAGTCCGGCGGCACATATTTTTTCACGCGTTTCAGAATCCAGGTAGGGGCTGGGCGCTTCTTCAAGCACTTTCTGGTTATTGCGTTGCATGGAACATTCGCGTTCAAACAGATGAATGAGATTGCCATGGGTATCACCGAGTACCTGCACTTCGATGTGTCGGGGCTCTTCAAGAAACTTCTCGATGAATACGGTTTCATCACCAAAGGCAGCTCCTGCTTCTGTTTTACACATGGAGAATGCGTTGGCCAGCGATGCTTCAGAATGCACGATTTTCATACCGCGTCCGCCACCACCGGCAGATGCCTTGATAATAATCGGGAAGCCCGACTTTTTGACAACCGCCTTTGCCTCTTCAATCGTTTCTACCGCACCATCGGAACCTGGAACCAGCGGTACGCCGGCAATCTCCATCTTCTTCTTGGCGGTGACTTTATCGCCCATGATACGCATGGACTCAGGTGTAGGCCCAATCCATACCAGTCCGGATTCGATAACAATATCGGCAAATTCTGCGTTTTCAGCCAGAAACCCGAAGCCCGGATGGATGGCTTCAGCATCAGTCAGTTCCGCAGCAGCCATGAGTGCGGCTATATTCAGATAGGATTTGGCGCTTGCAGCAGGACCGATACAAACAGATTCATCTGCGAGCCTTGCATGCATGGAGTCGCGGTCGGCTTCCGAATAGACCGCGACGGACAGAATGCCCAGTTCTTTACAGGCACGGATAATGCGGACAGCAATTTCACCGCGATTGGCAATAAGGATTTTATGAAACATGGAATCCCCGGTTACGCCAGTGGTGTGATGACAAAGATAGGCTGGCCATATTCGACTGGTGTCGCATTTTCAACCAGAATTGCCTCAACCACGCCGCTGTATTCCGCTTCTATTTCATTCATCATTTTCATCGCCTCAATAATGCACAGGGTTTCACCTTTCTGGACTTTCTGCCCGACACTGACAAAGGCTTCTGCATCGGGGCTGGGTGCGGTATAAAAAGTTCCAACCATTGGGGAGGTGACCTGGTGCTCTTCATTATTCGTTTCAGCAGGCGGGGCGGCGACAGTGACCGGCGCGGTGCTCGGAGCTGCCGGAGGGGAATAATCTGCAGCGACTGGTGGAGCTACAGGCACAGCTGTATTCTGACGGGAAATGCGAACGGTCTGGTCTCCTTGTGTGACTTCTATTTCAGTAACATCCGAGCTTTGTATCAGCCGAATCAGTTTACGAATTTGCGTAATGTCCACGTTATACTCCTGTATGATTTTCTGTTGTTTGTTGTGGTTGATGTAAAAACTCGGCAAGCCCCCTGAGGGCCAGCAAATACGAGGTGGCCCCGAAACCTGCGACAACACCGGTAGCAGCATCAGCTAACATAGAGTGATGCCGGAATTCCTCACGGCTGTGAATATTGGATAAGTGCACTTCAATAAACGGAATATTTATTGCCAGCAAGGCATCGCGTATGGCGATGCTGGTATGGGTGTAAGCGGCTGGATTAATGACAATGCCATCTATATTCTCAGATACTGCCTGCTGAATTCGATCCACCAGTTCACCTTCATGGTTACTTTGAAAACTGGTAATTTCCAGACCCAGCGAATTACCAAGCGCAATCATTTTTTCAGTGATATCGGTAAGTGACTGGCTGCCATAATGGTCGGGCTCGCGCGTGCCAAGCATATTCAGATTTGGGCCATGCAAGACAAGAATATGTGATGTTGTCATATTGCGTTCTCCATCGTCCAATGTGACTTCAGCTCGGTCAGTTCAGTGTCATCCGGTCGTTTCTCGATCAGCAAATCCAGCATTCGCATGGCTTCATGATACTCACTTTGTTGCCATAGCAGTTTGGCCAGCGTGACAGAAGCCACGGGTTCATCGGTCAGGGCGTTATTCTGTAATTGCAGTGCACGGGTGGCGCTGGTAATACCCTCTTCGATATGGCCCAGCTGGCGCTGAACTCTGGCCAGTAATTTCCATGCCCTGACTTCTACAGGTGCAAATTCAAGCAGTTCCATCAGGGTGAATTCCGCCTGTTCCAGGTTGCCTTCCCGAATTGCTTCCATTGCTCTTGCCATACCGTCAGAAACGCCATGCCAGTTTC
>WFUI01000060.1 GCA_015485035.1 Mariprofundus sp. | reverse complement strand
GGATCAGGTTGCTCCGGAAGACAGGGTGCTGGGCGAGAATAGCGAGATCGGTATTCTGGATGTGCCGATCCCGCGCATACCGATCCCCATCCGTTCCGGCCGCTCACTGGCGGTTCTGATTGAAGTGGCAACCCGTAACCAGCTATTGAAACAGCGCGGCATTCACAGCGGTGAGGATTTTGTGCAATCACTGCAGAACAGAATAGAGCAGGGGCATTAACATGAAACAAACCATGCGTGTTAACATGCCGGAAACATCACAATGTTATTAATCAGCGGCCTGTCCGGAGCGGGTAAAAGCACTGTATTGCATGCACTGGAAGATGCCGGCTTCTTCTGCACGGATAATCTGCCACTGGAAATGCTGCAGGACTGGGCAGCCAGTATGCAGGGGCGCAGACAACCGGCTGCAGTCTGTCTGGATGCACGCTGTGGTTTTACGGCCAAAGCCATCAGAGCGGCTATCGAGGATGTGTGCATGCCGGACGATTGGCAGTTGCTGTTTGTTGAGGCAGAAGATGACGTGTTGCAGCGCCGCTTTTCCACGGTCAGACGTCGCCACCCGTTGCCTGACAGTCATGATCTGATGGCATCTATCCGTCAGGAGCGCGAAAGTCTGATGCCGATTCGATCCATGGCGGATCTGATTCTGGACAGCAGTTATTTAACGCCTTATGAACTGGCGGAGAAGGTTGATTCGTTCTGGCGCAAGCCGGGGCAGGAGCAACACAGGTTGTCATGTACGGTGATTTCTTTCAGTTATAAACATGGCCTGCCTGCCAATGCCGACACCGTATTCGACATGCGTTTCTTACCCAATCCTCATTATGAACCGGAGCTGGCTGAACTCACAGGTCGCGATGCAAGCGTCATCTCGTTTCTGCAGTCCTGTGAGGAAGTCGGGCAGGCGGAAATACATATCCGGCAATGGCTGACATTTATCTGGCCGCATCTGAAACAGGAAAGGAAACAGTATTTTACGCTGGCCTTCGGTTGCAGCGGAGGTCGCCATCGCTCGGTTTACATGGCTGAACGCTTTGCCGCATGGATCCAGCAACAGGGCATGGTTGAACCGGCCATCCAGCATCGGGAACTGGGAATTACACAGCGCAGGCTGGCTGAAAAACATGCGGTCGTAGCTGAAACATGATTGGTATCGTGCTGATCGGCCACTCGCATATCGCCAGCGAAATGCTGGTATCATTACAATATGTCGTTGGTGAGCAACCGTTAATGGATGCACTGGATGTTACCGACGATAGCAGCCCGGAGCTGATTGCCGAGATGCTGATGACAAAAATCCGTACCTGCGATGTCGGACAGGGCGTGCTGCTGCTGGCGGATATGTTTGGCGGCACACCGTGCAATGTGGCGATGGGTTGTTTGCAGGCGGGTCGTGTCGAAGTGGTTTCCGGTTTCAATTTGCCACTGTTGATCAAGGCAGCCACATTGCGCCATCATGTTGACAGTCTGAGTGAACTGGCCCACCAGGTGGTCAGAGCCGGACGTCAGTATATCCAGATTGCCCCCAATATTACGACCACGGATCATACCTCAACACATGGGGATACTGAGAAGCGCGCGGATGCCTGAGCGGACGATCACCATTTGCAATAAACTCGGTCTGCATGCCCGGGCATCGGCAAAACTGGCCACTGAAGCCAGTCGTTTCGAGTCGGAAATCAAACTGATCAAGGACGGTATAGAAGTAAATTGCAAAAGTATCATGGGCATCATGATGCTGGCTGCCTGCAAGGGGATGACGCTGAAAATCAATGCCGAAGGTGTTGATGCCGATGCCGCACTTGAAGCGATTGCGAGGCTGGTGGAAAACCGGTTTGGAGAAGCGGAATGAATACCCGCTGTCATTCGGGACAACGATTGCGTGTACGACGGGAGGGACGTCCGGTTGCATCCAGCTCCGGCATTGTGATCGGACAGGTGAAAAAAATGCTGCATGGTCGACAGCCGGTGGCTGAACGACCTATCGAGCCGGATATGATCAATCATGAGGTGGCTCGTCTGGTCAAGGCTATTGATGCGGCCGGGCAGGCTATTGATGTTGAGCGGAATCATTTGATGGGTGCCGGCATCAAGGATCCGCTGATGATTCTGGATATGCACAGCATGTTGATTTCCGACCCGGAGCTGCTGGCTAAATCTTCAGACCGTATCCGTAACGATTGCATCAACGCCGAATGGGCACTGCGCCAGGAGCTGGATGCAATCCAGCTCATATTCGAGCAAATTGAAGATGAATACCTGCGCAATCGCAGCGATGATATTGAACATGCAGGCAGGCGTATTCTTGATCATTTGACAGACAAGCAGGCCGAATTGGGGGAGCAGTCCGATACACATCCGCATCAGACGCCGTATGCGGGCCGGGATGGAGAGAAACCGCTGATTTATGTCGGCGATGATTTTTCTGTATCCGATGTCGTCAGTATGTGGCGTTGTGGCGTGGCCGGCATCATTACAGAATATGGCGGTGCAGACGCACACAATATTATTGTTGCTCGTGGTATCGGTCTGCCTGCCATGGTCGGCGCTACCGGCATTCTGGCCGATATTGAAGATGGTGACACCCTGATTCTGGATGCCGAACAGGATGTGTGGATTCTGAATCCGTCACAGGCTGAACAAACCGCTTATGTGAAATTCAAGGCTGCAGTTTCGAGCAGCAGGAAGAATCTGCAGGCATTTGCCTGCAAACCTTCGCTCAGTGCCGATGGGCATGAGCTGAAACTGATGGCCAATATCGAGTTCCCGGAGGAGCTGGATCTGGCAGAAGACACCGGTATTGACGGTATCGGCCTTTACCGCAGCGAATTCCTGTTCATCAATGAATCCACCATGCCGGATGAGCAATATCAATATGAACAATATGCCAAACTGGTTCGTCGCATGCATGGCAAACCTGTCACTATGCGGTTGCTTGATATCGGCGGCGACAGACCGTGGTTATACAGTGATCTGGCAGGTCATGATTATGGCGGCGCTAATCCGGCTCTGGGATTGCGTGGCGTGCGCTTGCTGCTTCGCAATCCGGAATTACTGAAAACCCAGCTCAACGCCATGATCAGGGCGGCTGATGAAGGCCCTGTACGGATTCTTGCGCCGATGGTGACCAATATTGAAGAGATGGAAAAAGTGCGCGACCTGGCCGAACAGTGCCGGATTCAGCTTGGTGTGACTGAATCTGTCCCGCTGGGTGCCATGATCGAGGTGCCGGCTGCAGCACTGATTGCCCGGGACATGGCAAATGTCAGCGATTTCTTTTCCATCGGCAGCAATGATCTGATGCAATATGCACTGGCCGCTGACCGCAACGATGAAGAAGTCGCAGACCTGTATCAGTCGGAGCATGGCGCTGTATTGGAGTTGATTACGCTGACTGCATCCGCGGCAAAACAGGCCGGTATTCCGGTTTCAATCTGCGGCGAGCTGGCCGCCAACCCGGAATGGACGGCGACGTTCCTCAACCTGGATATGGAATATCTGTCCATGAGTTCAAGCAATATTCTCTCTATTCGCCGTTGTCTCAGCCGGCAGACTTATAAGCCGCTGCTGCATTCGTGTTAACAGCCCCCGGAACAGGCCCGGATTCCCCTGCCTTTTGCCGAATTGGTTAAAGCCGTTTACCCTTCGCGCCTCGTGGTAAACGGCGAAAGGAGAAAGGCATGCGTTATGACTGGACGGTAAATGAAATCGAGGCT